>JALWDA010000079.1:11448-12799 GCA_027014955.1 Desulfurococcales archaeon
GTATGGGCTCTCCAGGAGCGATGCCCGGGCCCGGGCATCGCTCCTGGAGAGCCCATACAGTCGGGCCTGAATGTAGACGTTGTCCCAACCGGTCATCTCGTCATCCGCTGTGAGGTCCTGGGGCACGAGGCCTATGACGCGCCTCACCCTCCCTGGCTCCCGGGTAACGTTGTATCCCTCGACCCAAGCATCCCCGCTCGTAGGCTTCAGGAGAGTGCTTAGGATCTTAATGGTCGTGGTCTTCCCAGCGCCATTAGGGCCCAGGAGGGAGAATAGCTCCCCCCGGCCTATAGTGAACGAGACCCCATCAACAGCGCGGAGGCCATTAAACTCCTTAACCAGGCCCCTAGCCTCAACTGCTCCTTCCAAGAACTACACCAATAATGTAGCGTGCCCCAGTATGTGGATAATATCAATAGTGCAAAGACCTACACGTATATACGGGTGCTAATGGAGAAAATACTGTCACATGCGAATCCACTAGGAGAACTAACTCAAGCCAATCCCCCGCTTCCCCGCCAACGCTCGGGCCACCCTCAAGAACGACCATGCAAGGATAGCCGTTGCAACCAGCTCTAGCACCAAGAGCGCCTCCCCCATCCCCCTCCTCAGCAGGCTCCCCGCGACCAAGAACACCAGGTTCCCGACGACTATGCCCAAAAGACCACCAACCATGCCAGGGACCCCGACCCTTTTCCCCACAATGCGTATCACGGGGACAAGCAGTACAATGAGACCACTGGGTATCGTGAGGAGAGGAGAAAATATCCTAACATCATCCGGCAACGCCATACCCCCAACAGCCTCCCCCCGAGCCTCCAAGACAGTCAAGTCAACCTCCACACTAACAAGCTTGGACGCCAACACCAGCGATACCAGCATAGTATAGGCGAGGAAACCCAACCCAGCCCTCCTATACCCTAGGGCAAAGAGCACCGCAACAGCCAAGAGCCCAGCGCTGAGGGGAGAAGACATGTAGTACACCTTATACCCCACAGTACTCCAGCCCCAGACAGACGCTGCGAACTCAAGCAGCTGGCCCACTATCATGTCCCCCAACTGCAACGCGAAGAAAAGAACCGCCAAGCCCCGATAACCAGCAAACACCCGAGCCAGCAGTACAACCCCCACCAACGACACCAAGGCCGATGCCAGAGGCACCGGGTTCAAAGCTCACACCCAGAACATAACCTAGGCAAACCCCTGGATATAAACAAACGCCAATACAAACCCAGACCAACAACACCCCTACAAAACCCCATAAATACAAACAAAACGCAAACAAACACCCAATGAAACCCAAAACACACAAACAAACACAAGAGGGCCCGTAGCCTAGCCAGGACTAGGG
>JALWDA010000080.1 GCA_027014955.1 Desulfurococcales archaeon
GGGTGTGGGGGTGGGGGGTGGGGGGGGGGGTGGGGTGTGGGGGGGGCGGGGTGGGGGGGGGTGGGGGGGGGGGGGTGGGGGGGGGGGGGTGGGGGGGCGGTGGGGGGTGGATGGGGTTGCGGAGGGGGGTGTGGTCGAGGAGTGAGCCTGGTTTCCAGGGTGGTGGGCCTCGTTCTCATGAGGGTGAGACTCGCGGTCTCCTACCACTCCCTGGGGACGCCCCTGAACAGGGCGCACGTGGGGGGCAAGCTTCTTGGCTTGCTCGTGCTCTGGCTGGGGTTCCTTATCCTCGACGTTCCCCAGGCTCTCTCCCTGGCGCCTGCTGTCCTGTTCCTCGCATTCTCATCTCCCCGTCCAGTAGTTGGGGGTGGTCTCCTGCTCTCCCTCATCCCCACGTCATTCGTGGGGGTTGCGAGCATGTTCCTGACCCCCTATCCCCCTCTTAGCCTGGAGTGGGGGCTGAGGAGCGCGACGCTTGCTTGGAGGACCTTTGGCCTCTCCTTGTCCAGCCTCCTGGTCTTCGCCTCCACCAGCCCCCTGGCACTGGCGGGTCTTCTGGCGCGTTTTGGCAAAGCCCACGACCTCGTGGTACTGTTCTACCGGAGCCTCCCCCTGACGGTCAACGACGTCACCGAGGCCATATCAGCACAGGGGCTCCTGGGGAAGCCCCTGCACCACACCCTCGTTCCCTCGACCCTCCTTGCCCTGAGGAGGGCGGAGGGACTGGCTCTCTCCCTCTACACGCGGGGCTACAGGACTGGTCCCCGTACACGCGTGGAGGACCTGGGAGACCCCCTTTGGGGCGCTCTAGTTGTTGCAGTGCCGCTCGTCTGCCTGGCTCTGGGGCTTCTCCTCTAAGTCACCGGGAAATATATAGTATTGCTGCGCATTATTCCTAACATGCTGGAGACACGAGGACGGGTATCCCCGGCTTTATGAAGTAGAGCCTCACTCGCTATCACAGGGTCTTAGGGTTTGAGGCGTGGCCCGCAGAGAGAGTATGCTCTGGCTAGAGATGGCCCGCCGGGACCTGGCTGATGCGGAGGACATGCTCGTGGAAGAGAAGTGGTACCGTGCAGCCTTCTTCGCCCACCAGGCTGCGGAGAAGGCCCTGAAGGCACTATACCCTGAGCTGTTGAAGAGGGAGCCCCCTAGGAGCCACACCATAGGAGACCTGCTAAGGGAGCTCAAGTCCGCGGGGATTGATTTCGGCGAGAGGGAGAGGGAGGCACAGATGGCTTCTCTCAGCAAGTACTACACCGTGACCAGGTACCCCGACGCCGCCAACGGCCCGCCGTGGGAGAGTGTGGACCCCAAGGAGGCGGAGAGGGCGGTTAGGGTTGCAAAGGAGGTGATGATGCTTGCTCAAAGGATACTCGAGGAGGAGGGGGCCTGATGAACGGGCCCTGGAGGAGGCCCGCAGGCTCGTGGGGGCGCTTGAGGCCAGGGGTCTGAGGGTTGAGGAGGCTTATGTTTTCGGTAGCAGGGCCCGGGGGGACTATTTGGAGGGGAGCGACCTGGACATAGTGATTGTGTCGAGGGGCTTCGAGGGGATGAGGTACCTCGATCGCCTCGACTTAATCTACAAGGTTGCGTGGGAGGAGGGCATAGAGTACGGCGTGGAGGCCGTGGCGCTCACGCCCGAGGAGTTGCGGGAGAGACTGGAGGGCCTCACCATGCTCAGGGACGCGAGCAGGCATTGGATAAGGGTGAGGTAACCCCTCTAAAATCTAGAACTAGCAATTGGGCCCTGCTAGGCGTTCCCCACGAGCTCCGCCAGGTCCAGTATTCTCAAATCACCACGGCCCCCTGCAGCTGCTCTGAGGTTGGCGTTGCAGATGGGGCAGAGGGTCACTATGGTCTTGGAGGCCCGCTCCAGCTGGGATAGGCGGGTCTCCGCAATCCTCCTAGAGAGCCTGGGTGCCAGGCCCTCTATGGGGCCCCCGCAGCAGTAGGTGTTAACCCCGCTCATCTGTGGCTCCCTAATCCTGAGCCCCCGGGCCGCTAGTATCCTACGGGGCTGCTCGACCACCCCCGCCTTCCGCGCGTAGAGGCAGGGGTCATGTATGGTCACCTCCCCCGCCTCACCCTTAGTGCTTATGAGGCTGGGGTCGATTACCTCTAGGTAGCTTTGGACCTCCAGCCCGTAGCCGTCAACGTAGCGGGGGTAGAGGTCCCTGAGCGCGTGCGTGGTGTGGGGGTCGAGGGTTATCACCTTCTCCACACCCCTCTCTCTTAGGAGCTTGTGGACGCGCTGGGCCTGCTGGGCGAACTCCTCGTCCATACCCAGGTCGTAGAGCATTATCCCGCTGTAGAGGTCCGCCTCCCAAGCGTAGGCGGGCCGCATCCCTGCCTCGCGTAGGAGCCGTGCAATTGAGCCTAGTATTCCCCAGGCTCTCCTGACCCCCCGTGCTACCTCGGGGGTCTCGAGGAGCGTCAACAGCAACTCGGAGGACCATGGGAGGCTGGAGGCGAGCCTTAGGCCAAGGGATGGTATGCGGGGGTCGCGGAATCGCCCCACGAGCTCGACCAGGGCCTCTATGTAGGGTGTGAGCTGGTAGAGGGCTCCCGTGAACACCACGGGCCTGCCCGGGCGTGGCTGGGGCAGGCCCGCCTCAGCCGCCCACCCCGTGATAACTTGGGGGTCAACGGGCAGGGGGTACCCGTGGCGGAGGGTGTTGTCAGCGAGCATCCTTCCCAGGCGGAGTGGGTCGACCATGGCCGGGGTCGCCTCTCATGTCCTTTTAAGGGCGGGTGTTATTGTTATCCGGAGGCCCCTCTCCTGGGCCATCCTGTTGACTAGGGGCCGTGCCTCCCTTATGGCCTGGGCTATCCTTATGCCCACGGGGCATTGTAGGTCACAGGCACCGCAGAGGAGGCAGGTGTAGAGGCTGTTGAGGGCCTCGGGGGTGGGCTCCTCCCCGTCGCGTACTATTTTCTTGATAATGTTTATCCTGCCCCGGGGCCCGTATCCCCGGTGCCCCCCAGCGTGGAGGGTGGGGCAGACGGCCTCGCAGAAGCCGCAGTAGACGCACTTGGACACCTCCTGCTCCAGCCACTCCCTCGCCTCCAAGGTTACACCACCTTTCCGGGGTTGAGTATCCCCTTGGGGTCGAAGACCCTCTTTATGCCCCGCATGAGCTCCAGGGGCCTCTCATCGCCCCGGAACTCTAGCTGCCTCAGGCCCTCCTTCTTCCCCACCCCAATACCGTGCTCGCTGCTCGTCGTGCCCCCCAGCTCGACGGCTATCCTCATAACGTCCAAGAACCACTCCCGCGCCCTCTCGGCGTCGCGGGGGTCGCCCCGCCGGTAGAAGCCCAGGGGGTGAAGGTTCCCGTCCCCAATGTGGCCCACTATCATCATGAATATCCCGTGCCTCTCCGAGGCCTCCCTCAGGCGCCGCACCGCCTCGACAAGCCTCGTGGGGGGCACGCTTATGTCCTCAACGAGGGGCTGGACGCCCTCGGTGCCCAGGACCCTGCGCCCGTGGGCGAAGGCGGCGGCGAAGCTCTTCCTCCGGAGCACCCAGAGGCCCTTCTCCTCCGCCTCCCTCATGGTGAGGGCCCTGTCTACCCTGAGGGCCCCGTGCTTCCTTAGTATGGACTCCACCTTATCCGCTATGCGCTTGCTGGCCTCCCGGTTGCTGTCCAGGCCCACGAGGAGCGTGTGGGCGTCCTCCACCCTGTCCCCCATGCCCAGGAACTCCGCCGTCACACGGGTGGTCTCGCGGTCCAGGAACTCCAGCATGTAGGGGGCGATCCCGCTGGATTTTATCTCGACCACGGCCGACATGAGCTGCTCGAGGCTGGGGTAGAAGGCCACGAGCGTCGCGACGTTCTCGGGAACCACGGTTATCTTAAGCGTCGCCTCCGTGACTATTGCGAGGGTGCCCTCACTCCCCACTATGAGGCGAACCAGGTCGTAGCCCTGCCTGCACTTTAGGGTACGGCACCCCAGGCGGAGTATACTCCCCCTCTCGTCGGGGAGCACGACCTGGAGCTGGAGGACCCAGTCCCTCATGCTCCCATACTTGGCCCCCCGGAGGCCCCCAGC
>JALWDA010000081.1 GCA_027014955.1 Desulfurococcales archaeon
ATCTTTGTCATAAGCTCTGGTTTAGACATAAGAGCTTCCTGAAATTTCATAAATATCTGTTCAGAACCTTGAGAGCCACAAGAAGGCATACCCGGTGGTTTTTTCTGAAGACATACAAATACATGACGAAATTCTGCCATTGATTTACCTCCTTAATTTTTTGTATGTATATCCAAATATTCTAAGTATTATAGTTCTTCGAGGAAAATGATTTTTATTATAAAGTTAATGTGTTTTATCTGAACTAAGTGGGATAGAAATTCAAAGGGAGAAGACATGATAAAGGCAATCTTAAAAACTCAGATACATTGTTGTTGATTATGTCTTTTCTCCTGCAGAGATGGATATGTTTACGGCTTACATGGAGCAGTTTGGAAAGGATATCCTTATTTAAGAAGTTGAAAAATCTGGATAAGAAAACTCATATATTAAAGATGTTCATTTATTTATCTCGAAATTAGGAGTTTGATTATGGCAACTGTAAAGGATTTTAAGATAACAAAAGAGATAGATTCAAAGAAAATATTAAAAGATGTAGAAAGAATTTTAAAAATCCTTTATTCATCTTTTTTCTCTTTTCGTTCTTCCATATTTAAATACCTTATCACAGTTTTATCCGAACTATACGGGATAGAAAGGCTTTCCATTGCTGACATATGCAGTTTTTGAATCGCAATGCCCTTATTAATCGGGACAACTGCAAGTTGCAGTAAACGACAGGCTCGATTTATTTCATCAAGAAGTCGCAATGCCCTTATTAATCGGGACAACTGCAAGACAAGGTTATAACAAAAGATGGTATAACTGAAAAGTAAAGTCGCAATGCCCTTATTAATCGGGACAACTGCAAGACAAGGTTATAACAAAAGATGGTATAACTGAAAAGTAAAGTCGCAATGCCCTTATTAATCGGGACAACTGCAAGTGTAAAATGAGACAGGTAGAAAGTATAAAGCAAGGTCGCAATGCCCTTATTAATCGGGACAACTGCAAGTTATTCCTTAAGACATTTATCTGATAGTGAAAGTCGCAATGCCCTTATTAATCGGGACAACTGCAAGCGTTTGATGAGACTCATAAGCAAAGGGTGGAAAGTTACAGTCGCAATGCCCTTATTAATCGGGACAACTGCAAGACATATCAGAATTAGCTTGTTGGTTTAAGGAGTGGTGCGAGTCGCAATGCCCTTATTAATCGGGACAACTGCAAGAGACTTTCTCCAAACCCTTGATACAAGCCATATTCAGTTTCCAAGAAACCCTTATCCTGTACAGACCTATACTTAATAT
>JALWDA010000082.1 GCA_027014955.1 Desulfurococcales archaeon
CGACGGTAATGTAGCTAAGACGAGGTTCAAGGGACACGAACTCGCGCGAGACTACATCAAGGTCCTAACAAGAAGAAAGAGCAGTAAGATACAGGGCATATTCAATGTTGAGACAAAGGACGGCTACGGTCTCAGGGTTACTGTAATGGTTTTCACATCATACAGGTGCAAGACTAGTCAGAAGAAAGCGATTAGGAAAATAATGAAAGAAATAGTTGAAAAAACCGCTAGAGAGCAAACATTTGATGAGTTTATACAGTCTATGATATTTGATAAGATATCTGCGGAAATATTTGAGCAGGCTAAAAAGATATACCCTATAAGAAAGGTGGAGGTCTACAAGTCAAAGCTATTAACAATACCCGGACCACATGGCCCCGTGAAGGCAGTTGTTCTCCCACCTATTTCAAGATAAGAATCCAACAACTTTCTCAATGATATTCCTCCCAGACGCCTTTCATATCAGATGTTCTCTAGTAATTTACGCCTTTCCAGAGGATAGAAACTACATATATTGCTATAGAACTTATTCGTTCCCCGTGTTGGAATAAGTCCCTGTTATGAATATGTCGTCTCTGAAGTACATTGATAGTCGCAGTACTTGACAACCTAGGTGAACTGGCTTGGCTAAGGATCTTTGCTCTTTTAACGTGCTACTTACTACTGGTTTAGGTAAGGAGGATATTGCCGCGAGTTTCGCTGAGGAGGAAAAGAACGTAGAATCGGTCATGCCCAGACCTTTAGGGTTTAAGGGTCTTGTGTTAGTCAGATGCTCAGAGCCGAAAACCTGCCTTGCCAGCCTGTTGAGAGAGAACGTTTTTATCGAAAAAGGCTTCGTTGTAAACAAGTGCGTTGAAGCGGCGATTGATAAAATAACTGAAGCGTCTCTAAACATTGCTAGGAATGTAATAGGAGAGCATAACACCTTCGCTATAAGGACCGTAAGGAGAGGGAAGCATGATTTTTCCAGTATTGATATTAACGTTCATGTAGGCCGAGAGGTCCAACTCGCTACAGGAGCCCGCGTTGACCTGGAGAACCCCGATTATACCATTCTTATCAATATCTTGGGGCCAGTCGCTTTCATCTCCATCGTAGAAAACATGCCAACCAGGCCAAAGCGGTGGAAAGAGAAGACGCCCTTCCACAGGTTTTTCAACAGATTAATAGTAATGCAAGAGCCTTACTTGTCCCACGACCTAGAGGCATGCTTCAAAATGGGTGAGAGGATAGGAAGAGCTCTGCAGACCTACGAGGTCGGAGACTATTACATCGCCCTAACCAAACCGGTGAATTCACACCAGCTAGGCGAGTTCATAAGAGGCGTCACTGAAGGTATTGAATCAAGATACAGCATCCAGGTGAAAAGCTATTCCAGGAAACCCGTTAAAACCAAGGTCCATGTGTACGAGTTACATCTTCTAGTAAGGAGCTTCAGGGATAACCCCATAATTATATTCGAGCCGGAAGGAGAATATGTAGCAAAAGTTTCGGACAAGCTGGCTAGGATAATCCAGAGGGGTAAACGCCCCGTGCTCGTATTCGGTGCTAGAGAAGGAGTCCCTACGGGGCTTTTCAGATTCGCTGAGCTTGTGGTAGACATAGCGCCCGGTATGACGCTCTCGACCGAACAGGCTCTTACGGCAGCGTTTGGCGCCCTAATTGTTATCCTAGGTGAGGAAGGTGAGGAACAGGCATGAATGCCCCTAGTGCTGTTATACTATCTGCGGGTAAGGGCGAGAGGCTTTGGCCTCTGACGAGCACTAGGCCTAAGCCCCTTCTCCCCATATTATGCAAGCCCCTCATACTCAACCACTTAGAGGCGCTATATAGCAAGGGGGTGAGGGAATACTTTATCGTAGTACATCACATGGAGGAGCTTGTCAAAAGGGAAGTTAGTTCCTTCTTCGAGGAACGTAGGGATGCCAATGTTACCTTTGTGAAACAAGGAGAGCCCAGGGGAACCGGTCATGCGGTTCTCAGTGTTTTCAGAGAAGCCGAGGTCCCAGGAGACCGTCTACTCGTGATTTACGGCGACGTCTACATCGACGTTGAAACCTATAGCAGAGTATTGGACAGTTTCCTACGAGATAGCGGGGAGGACCACGTGCTAGGGGTTCTTGTGAATGATGTTTCTAGATTCGGGGAACTTCTTGTAGATGATTATGGTAATTTGCTAGAGATAAGGGAGAAACCTGGTATTGCAAGAAGGGGGATTATAAACGGGGGTATTTATTTAGTTGAAAAAACTCCTCTTAGGAAAGCCCTCGAGACTGTTAGGGTCTCGGAAAGAGGCGAATACGAACTTACCGATGCCCTCAACAAAATATCTAAAATCACTACGGTTAAGGTTGACGTAATTGAACATTCCAGTTGGAGCGACATAGGGACACCTTGGGACTATCTTGAGATCAATCGAAGGATTGTTAAAGAGCGTGTTGGAAGAGTCATTATTGGCGTGGGTTCTCATGTGAGTGAAAATAGCATCCTAGAAGGGCCCATTTACATTGACCAGGATGTTACAATAGGCCCGTTCAACAGAATAAGGGGGCCCACCGTAATATGTAGGGGCGTCAGGATCGGCTTTTCTGTAGAAGTGAAGGCAAGCGTGCTCCTAGAAAATTCTAGAGTACCACACCTCTCGTACGTGGGTGACTCTGTTATAGGGGAACACGCTAACCTAGGTGCAGGGACCATTACCGCTAATCTTAGACATGATAATGAGTCTGTTAAGACCGTTGTGAAAGGGAGACTAGTATCCACAGGCATGAGGAAATTCGGTGCAGTAATAGGTGGATACGCCAAGACAGGTATAAACACCTCCTTGCTCCCGGGGGTCAAAATAGGTGCGAGAAGCTGGATTGGAGCTGGATGCATAATAGACCGGGACGTACCCGATGATAGTGTCGTAAAGTGCAGGTGCGAAAAGACTATCATTGATAGAAGGGATATTCAATGAAGCGTGCTATCCTCACCAAACGCAGTCTGATTGAAGAAAATGTTGTCCTGAAGAAAAAATACGACATATCAATAGGCCTAGTGTATCCTTCAAGTTACCAGGCGAGCCTGTCTAGCTTGGGATATCAGGTTCTTTACTACATGCTGAACGATTACCCAGAGGTCTTCGCACAGAGGGTTGTAAGTACTGGGCAAGAACCAGCCCAATCAATAGAGACGGGGGCTCCCTTGAAAAAGCTCGATATCCTCATGATAAGCGCTTCGCACGAGCTGGATTACCCTACTATTGTCAATATTCTCAGGTTTTCAGGCGTGCCCTTTCTAAGGGATAAGAGAGGGGCATCTGAACCACTCGTAATAGTGGGGGGAGCCGCAGTAACTGGTGACCCTAAGCCCCTCTACCCTATCGCTGATGCTGTTTTCAGAGGAGAAGTAGAGGACATGATACCTGAATTTGTAGATAGGCTCTCCTACTTCACGCGTTCAAGGAAAAGGGCCTTTCTCGAAGAGCTTGCTGATGTTGAGGGCTTCTGGGTTCCGGGCATAAGAGAGAATGCCCTCATAAGGATAACGGGGGACCTAGAAAGTGCATTCCACCCTATAAAACAGATACAGAATCCTGAGACCGAGCCTGTATTCGGGCGTGCGCTTATGGTTGAGCCTTCTAGGGGTTGTGCTCGGGGCTGTGCTTTTTGCATGGAGGCAGCTATCACAAGAGTGAGGAGGGAGAGGAGCTACCAGACGCTCAAACACATAATAGAAAAGGGCTTAGAGGTTAACAGGTTATCTCGGGTAGCCTTCTACACACTCAGCTTCTTTGATTCCCCCTTAGGTGAAAGGCTTCTAAAGTTCCTATCAGACAAGGGTATAGCTGCCAGTATTCCGAGCGTGAGAGCTGATGCCCTTAACCGTGAAAGACTAGAACTTGTTAAACAGGTGGGTCAGAAGACTATTACAATAGCGCCCGAGACTCCAGTACTTGGACTGCAGCGTGTGCTTAGAAAACATATTCGAGATGAAAAGGTGTTGGAGGTAGCGTCACACGTTGCTGAGCTTGGCATGGGGTTGAAACTTTATTACATGGTTGGGATACCGGGTGAGTCTCAAGATGACTTGCTCAAGATAGTCGACCAGGTTAAGCGAGTGAAGGAGATAATCGGTGACAGGCGGAGGGTTAAGGTGAGCGTTAATCCCTTTATTCCCAAGCCTGAGACGCTTCTACATTCAGCAGAGATTGAGGAAAGGCGCGTTCTTAAGAAAAAATTATATCTGCTAAAACACGAGCTCGGCAAATATGCGGGTAGGGTTGACACGTACCCAGTAAACCTCGCCTATTTCCAATACGAGGTCCATAAGAGGGGCAAGGACGCGTTAGACCTTATACTCAAACATGCAGATAAGGTTGCCCACATCCTTGCGTTGAGAGGCTCCAGAGGAGGTGTCGAGGAGCTTGGCTAACTATAAGCCCCCGCTCATAGGAATTGTTGGAAAGACTAACGTTGGCAAATCCACGCTTTTCTCGGCACTTACCCAGGCCCAGGTAAGTATAGAGAACAGGCCCTTCACAACGATAGAACCGAATACTGGGGTAGCTTATGTGAGAAAAAGATGTCCCCACACAGAATTCAGACTACCGGGGTGCGACCCAAGGACAGGCTACTGTATAAACGGGACGCGGTTCATTCCCGTTAACTTGATGGACGTGGCAGGCCTGATAAAAGGGGCCCATGAGGGCAGAGGGCTTGGAAACAAGTTTATGGACGATATAAGACAAGCCGACGCGTTTATACTAGTAGTAGACGCGTCGGGCTCCACAGATGAGGAAGGCAACCCTATAGACCCTGGTAGCCGAGATCCCGTTCAAGAGGCGCAGGAAATCCTCGATGAGATAAAGCTATGGTTCGAAAAAATCGTCGCTAGGGATTGGGAGCGCTTTGCTATGAGTGTAGAAACTGGTAGAAAGGACCCCGTTGACGCGATATACAACAAGCTTTCCGGACTATCAATTAAGAGGAGGCACGTTGTTGAGGCTCTTTCCTCAGCTGGGCTTGTATCGAAAAAGCTCACTTCTTGGACCCGTGATGACCTGAGAAGGTTCTCTAATATACTGCTTAAGGTGTCTAAGCCTTTTATAATCGCGGCTAATAAGGCCGACATACCTTATGCCGAAGAGGGTATACGCCGTTTGAGAGAAGCCTTCCCAGGAGTACACGTGGTACCCGTATCCGCTGCTGCGGAGCTTGCACTAAAGAAGGCTTCCAAGCAGAACCTGATCAACTATATTCCCGGCTCAGGTGATTTCACAATAAATGAGCAGAATAAACTAAGCGTAACGCAGCAGAAGGCGCTTGAGTATATAAGAAAAAATGTGCTAGATAAGTGGGGTAATACGGGTGTCCAGCAGGCAGTTGAGACGCTTGTATTCGATGTGCTTGGCCTAATATCTGTATATCCCGTAGAGGATCTTGGGAAACTCAGTGACTCGAAAGGAAACGTGTTACCAGACGTCTATCTGGTTCCCAAGTCCATGACCGCAAGGGATGTTGCTGGGATAATACATACGGATTTCGCCAAGAGATTCCTATACGCTGTAGATGCTAAGAGTAAGAAGCGTATTGGGGAAGACGACTTGCTTTATGACGGCATTGTTTTCAAGATAGTTTCATCAAAATAGACTAGATGCTTTTTTGTATTAAGAGTGTTGCGATGAGCGCTATTAGGGAAAATGCTGCGGGAAACATGAAGATCCCAGAGCCGTAGCCTGCTTCAAGTAATAGTCCCGACAATGTGGCGCCAGTCCCTGTTCCAATAATGTTAACAGTCTGCTGTAAACCTATACTTGTCCCCCTAATGCTTTCGTCCACCCTTAGCATAGTCCACGTGCTTAGCGTCATAAGCGATGCTATGCTAAACCCCATCACAAGGGCGGTGGCAAGGAACATTTTTTCTAGAAGCCAGACAGCCAACAAGAGCATTGATATAAGAAGAGCAGTGTATGACGTTACTGTTACTAGTTTTTCCCTCTTAGCGTCAAGGAGCCATCCTGTAAATAGGAAGAAAATAATACTGAAACCAGAGGAGATCCCAATAAATTTGCCCGATAAGCCAGCAGCACTTTCATGGGCCAGCCCCCTGTATATTTCCAGAGCCTGGGGAAGGCCTCCTACAACGAACCCGAAGGCCAGGTAGAGGGAGAATATGGCTAGGGCGCCAATAATTATCCTCCCCGCATGCACTCTCAGCGTGGTCATAAAGGGAGGTTTCTCACTTCCCTTCCTCGTGCTAAGCGTATTAGGTATAAAGAACGTAGCTATTATTAGACCTATTAATAGGAAGAAGCTGAGAATCCTAAAGGCGTAGTTGAACCCATACGATTCTACAAGAACACCTCCCATAAAACTGCCTATAGCCACTGACGTCGCCACCATGACCAAGAAGAAGGATACAGACTTGCCAAGGTTGTGCTCGGTAGAAACGTTTGCCACCATTGAAAGACTAGCAGGATAGACAAGGCTCCCCCCGATAGCATGCAATATTCTATACAATGCTAACTGGAGAGGAGATGATGCGAGGCTGTATAAGTATACGAACAAAGCATCGCCAGCAAGACCCATTACGAGCATTTTTTTACGTCCTATACGATCAACAAGAATGCCCGCTACTATGCTTGCTGGGATAGCTACTAGGGAATAAAGCGCAGCAATAATGCCTGCCTGGGCCTCATCTGCCCCAAGCTTTCTTGCATACGAAGCTATTATGCCTAGCATGAACGAAGTATCCATTATCGCTATAAAGCCTATTATGCCTAGCAATACAAGTGCTCTACGCATCTTTATCCCTACGTGGCTATCTCTCGCTTGTTTTAATAAATTATTACACGTACTGAGAAGTATTGGGATAAACTAGGTATATGCAGAAACATACAATAACGTCCCGGTCGATATTAAAGCACATCACATTGAACTATTAGTGAAGTTATAAAGAAAATGGGATTCTTTTCCTCCTTAGGACTAAATACACTCTCTAGCCTACCTGACATTTATATATTACATTCAGATTATGTAGTTAAGAGAGCATAAACTACACAGTCTTTGCCTAACCCAAAATGGGCAAAACAACGCTAGCCCAGGATGCATAGCTTTTGGAATAGGTTACTAGTTGGCAATTATCCTTACAAATACAACTTAAAACTATTCGTCGTCATACGCATAGTACCGCTTTAGATAGTATCCATCCTCACGTTTAGGGCCAAAGAACCTTGGGCCGTGTTCATATATTATCTCCCTAAGTTTCTCTGCATAGGATGGGTTAATTTCACCCCTCTCTTCCATATAGTCGATAACCTCTAGAGCTTCTTCTTTCGTAGAAGCCCTTTGTATGAAGTCGATTACTGTTGGGTTGTATCCTCTTAATGGGTCTTTTAGCTTAACTCGTGTTCCCGGTTTCTCGGAAAGTTCTTTCCAGAGGTTCGGGTATTTCTTCTTGAATTCTTCTAGGTCCATCTCCAATGTGCTCAGCCCCGTGCAGATAATACCTGTGTGAATTCTTATTTTTCCCCTTAGTCTTAGTATGCTACGTTCTTGAATAATGTTACTCATTTCATACTATATATGGGGAGGTTAGCCTCCATTACCTGTGTAACTGCCTCTGCTAGTGCACGTGAGGAGGGGCTGGTCCTTATGACCACGACCCCCCTGTTGGGCTGACCATATAACATGTTTAGGTCACCATGTCCCGATAATGTGAGAAGAATAGGTAGTACCAGTAAATCCTCTTCTCCAGAAACCTTTAACAGTGTTTTAATGTTAGGGAAGCCTAGTAGAACTTCTGATATAACTGCCCTGATTTCCCATATATTTACAGTTCCAGGGAGGTTAGTTACCTGTTTTGTCTCATCAAATAGCTCATCTATTCCACTCAGTGCTCCAGATTCTATCGTTCGCTGTGTTTTCCCGTCTATCACCGCTAGTGAGGGGGCCTTCCCTAGGTTTTTTATGTAATCTCTTGTAACAATGTCGCCAACAGTAACAGTAGGCTTCTTACCCAGTATATGCAAGTGATCCTTCCAAAGCGAGTCTCCTCGATATAGGATACCTATGGGCTTAGAGAGTAGGCTACGCGCCCATGTAGGTAGCCTCAGCATTTTCGCTACCTTATCCTTATTGCATATCTCCCGGGTTTCTCTATTTCCAGGAGCTTAGCTATTTCCGATTTGCTCGGGTCAATGATTATAACCGCCCCTTCCCACTCATATGTAAAGTCCCTTCCCCCACAGTTGGGGCAGATTTCCTTCTCGGGCTCTACGAGCATCTTGCATTTGAGACATGCCTTGAAATTACTCCTACGGGCTGCAGGCATCCAGTCCACCCATCAACTACTCTATTTTTCCTAAATATGGTTGCCTCATTGTCATCTGAACACGAATGCCCTCCCTCTCAGATCCAGCGCTTATCCCAACAATTCTTGCCCTGACCATGTCCCCAATCTCTATGGTTTTCCTAGTGTCTTTCAATATGAATCCTGGCCGGGTTGGATCATATTCCACATACTCTTCTGAAAGCTGAGACTTGTGAACGAACCCGTCTATGGGGCCTATCCTTACGAATATCCCGAAGCTCTTAACATCGACCACAGGCCCTTCAACGACTTCGTGTAGGAAGGGCTTGTAGCTTATTATGTCCATTTTGACGTTATGATAAGTTGCTCCGTCGTTCGGGATTATTTTTCCTAGGGGGTCAACCTCCACATTGTAGACGCCAATGATTATGCCCAGCTCCTTGTCATACAAACCAGAATATTTCTGATTAAGTATGCTTATCGATACATCCTCGAGAGGCTCTCCCAGCCTATCAGGCGGTATCCTTACAATATCTCTTACATGGGACACAAGGTACAACTAAGTGATCACCCCGCGTCGATTTTCAAGCACTCGAGAGCTGTGTGGACCAGATTAAAGAGCCCGAGTAGGCCAAGTTGATGCAGGTTCCATAGTCAGTGATTCCTAATATTTAGTTAAAAACTATTTCCTAGCATACTCCTGCTATACTATATTGTCCTACCTAGCGAGGACTGTACTCTCTTATGAGCCCATCTGAAAAACGCGACATCTACACCCTTCTCTCTGAGCCTTCTTCTGAGCCTCTTATCATTAGTAGCTACAATCACACTAACACCCTTCTCCTTCAGCCTTGAAGCAAGGGCTTCTATGTCCCTATCGGCCGACATCCTGTCAACGCTATCCAGCACCCACATACCTGACAATGTTTCCTCAAGTCTCGTTTTCAGGAGGATATTTAAACTATTTGAACTCCTTGCCAGCCTTTCAAGCTCTTCCAGTACGGTCTTAGTAGTGACTGGTATGATCTTAGCTCCCAGCTCCTCTTCCAGAGGCTCCCTTACTGGGACTCCCCTCATCACGTCTATCATCATGTTCGTGTCAATTATTAGAAGGAACTCCGCTTTCCTTCTCCTTATTTCATCGATGAGTTCTTCTAAACCTACTCGACTATACCCCATCCGATTAGTCTCCATCGACCGAACACCTGTCTGCTGAAAGCTACCCTGCTCTGTGGTATCGCCGCCACAGGTCTCCTTAGGGAGACTTCTATCCTTTCCTTGTCAACCTTTGTTACGATTCCAAGTGTTATGGCTGTGCCTACGGTTATCATGAGAGGCTCTCTTGGTTTCAGGGGCTCTACCTTGACAAGCTCTCTAAGACCCACAACTCGTTCCAAGAGGTTGTACCTTATAGTTAGTGTCCTAGTAGCTTCTGGTGCGTGACCAGGCTTGGCTAAAACGTTCCCTACAAGCGCATCCGACTTTGTGACGGAGGGGTCCAGCTCAGTCCCTACAGCTAGAAGACCGCCGGGCCTCGCCACTTCCACTTCTATATCACCGAACCTGAGGCTCGTGACCTTGGTTGTTATAGGAACGTACTCTTCTCTACCTCCCGTAGTTACTGTTCTTATGCCGGGTGTAAGCTCTACTTCGTCGCCGAGCCTTAGCTCTCCCTGTAGAAGACTACCCCCCACCACTCCTCCTACAAGCTTCTCAGGGGGGGTGCCAGGCTTGTTGACGTCAAAGCTCCTTGCTACATACATAAAGGGAGGCTTGCTGGGGTCTCTTTGGGGTGTTGGTATGAATTCCTCTATTGCCATTAGTAATACATCTATGTTGGCTCCTTTGAGAGCGCTAACCGGTATTATGGGGGCGTCCTCTGCCCATGTTCCCTCTATCATGTTTTTTATTTCCTGGTAGTTTTCCCTCGCCCTCTCTGGAGAGACTACGTCAACCTTATTCTGCACTATCACAAGGTTCTTCACACCTATGACACCTAGTGCGGCAAAATGCTCTGCTGTTTGGGGCTGGGGGCACTTCTCGTTGGCCGCAACAACCAGTATGGCTCCGTCCATAATCGCTGCTCCGGAGAGCATGGTGGCCATAAGTATCTCGTGGCCAGGCGCATCAACGTATGAGACTCTCCTTAGTAGCTGTGGTTGGGAGTCGTCGCCGCACGATTCGCACCTGGGGAAGGGGGTGTAGGCGTCGGGCAGGGGGCAGTTGTCACACTTGTATATGTCGCCGTCCGCGTATCCGAGCTTTATTGTCATCCCCCTCTTGAGTTCCTCACTGTGCTTAGAGGTCCATATGCCAGTAAGTGCAGCGACTAGGGTTGTCTTACCATGGTCCACGTGGCCGACCATACCTATATTGACTTCTGGCTGTGGCTTTTTGCCCAAATTGTCCCCCTCACTCTAGGCCATGGGTATTCGCACTTTGCATTATTTCATCAAGTGTGGACAAACCTGTTTTTCAAAAAGCGCGTTCAACCAGTAACCCACTTTACGTTTACCTGTACAATATCCTGTGTTATTGTGTTTCCTCTTACAGTTTTTCTCCTTCTCTCTCCCTTGTTACGAGGCCTATAGCCTGGAGGCCCGCTTAGGAGCACCCTCTTTTTAACACCTCCATTGATGTCAGGCCTCATGGGGAAGCCTGAGCTATCGCTTCCTCCTCGTATCACGAGCTTGCCTTCTAGACCCACCATTGATGCTGGTATCTCGTCGTTTATCTTCAAACCTATCAGTCTCTGACTCTTCTCCTCGTCAAGGACTATCTGCCATGCTCTTGCCTCGAACATTTCCCCCTCAGCCTCTAGTTCTCCCACGGCGTTAGCCAGTATGTCCATGGGGACGTTAACAACACCCTTTTCAACACCATTGTCTGGTATAGCCTTCAGATGTATCTTTATTTTCTTATCAGCCTCTCCCTTGAACCGGAGTGTTATGACCTTGACGTTCTCTCCAATCTCCTTAAGAGTATCGGGATTTACCTTGGCTATGGGCAGTTCCCTTTTCTCATTAACAGACTGGTCTACTTGTATATTCTCGTCAGCCTTTGCCTTTACCTTAACCACCTTTCCACTTGCCCTAGGGTTTGATATAGAGAGCCTTATCTCAGGCAACCCTGTCACCCCTCTCGGCCCAGCTAGGCTATACCAGCCGCATCACCGGGCTCTTAATGTTTTCTTACAATAGCACGCTTTTATCATTGTCCCGAGTAGGGGTTAATAACGTCTCATAAACATTACCACATCTTTCTTCAGTATTAATATACATGTTATCGAATGCATAGTGGCACATCACTTGTAATAAAGGTGGCTTTGCAAATTTTAGAATGGATTACCCTGTAGAGTGTGGGAACATGGCCACAAACGCTGTTGACCCTGGCAAGCGGCTGAGGCAACCTATAGTGGTTGTTCTAGGCCACGTAGACCATGGTAAGACTACATTGCTTGACAAAATACGGGGAACGGCCGTCGCGCGGAGAGAGCCGGGCGAGATAACACAGCACGTTGGGGCGAGCGTGGTTCCAGCTAGGGTCATTGAGGAGATAGCTGCTCCTTTGAAGAAGCTTATCCCCATCAAGCTCAAAATACCGGGTCTGCTCTTCATAGACACTCCCGGACATGAGCTTTTCGCTAACATGCGTAGAAGGGGGGGCTCGGTTGCCGATTTTGCGATAGTGGTCGTCGATATTAACGAGGGTGTTAAGGAGCAGACTAAGGAGAGCATAGAGATACTGAGACAGCGTAAGGTCCCTTTCCTTGTAGCTGCTAACAAGATTGACAGGATTGTGGGTTGGAGAAGTTTTCCCAACCAGCCATTCATAATTTCTATACAGAGGCAGTCTCCCCAAGTCGTTAGAGAACTTGATGAAAAAATATACAAGCTGGTAGGACAATTGGGCATGCTGGGCTTTAACTCGGACCGGTTTGATAGAATAAGGGACTTCACAAGAACTGTCGCGATAGTGCCTATATCAGCTAAAACGGGGGAAGGGATCCCAGAGTTGTTAGCGGTGCTTGCTGGCCTAACTCAGCAGTACCTGGCGAACAGGCTGGTTTATGCGGAGGGGCCGGCTAAGGGTGTTGTGCTGGAGAAGAAGGAGGAACCTGGTTTGGGGAGCACTATAGATGTTATAATATATGATGGGGTTATCAAGCGAGGCGATACGATTGTCGTGGGGAGTCTGAGCGAGCCCATAGTCACTAGGGTCAGGGCCCTCCTTATGCCGAAACCTCTGCAGGAGATAAGGTCCCCTGAGGACAAGTTCGTTAAGGTAGATGAAGTATATGCGGCAAGCGGTGTTAAGATTGCCGCTCCAGGGCTCGATGAGGCAATAGCGGGCAGCCCACTATATGTTGTTGAGAGAGAGGAGGATGTAGAGGAGATAAAGAGGAAGGTCATGGAGGAGATTGAGAGTGCTATCATAAGGACGGATAAGACGGGGGTGGTAGCAAAAGCCGACACCATCGGAACGCTTGAAGCGCTTGTTGAGGCGCTTCGAAGGAACAATATACCCGTTAGACAGGCTGATGTGGGGCCGATATCCAAGAGGGATGTTCTTGAGGCTAGCGTTTCGAAGGAAAAGGATGTCACTCTTGGGGTTATACTAGGCTTTAACGTCAAGGTTACAAAAGAAGCCGAACAAGAGGCGCGTAAGGTAGAGGTTAAGATATTTGTTAACAACGTAATATATAGGCTCTTGGAGGATTACCTAGAGTGGAGGAGGAAGACCAAAGAGCTAGAACGGCTTAAAGAGCTAGAATCCCTGGTGCGGCCCGCAAAGATAAGAATACTGCCCGGCTACGTGTTCAGGAGGAGCGATCCCGCTGTTGTTGGTGTGGAGGTTCTTGGGGGGGTTCTGAGACCAGGAACCCCATTGATGAGATCCGACGGTAGGAAGCTGGGTACTGTTATGCAAATACAGGACAAGGGCCAACCCGTTAGGGAGGCCAGAGCTGGGATGCAAGTTGCTGTGTCCATTAGAGGCAACATAATGATTGGGAGACATGTTGACGAGGGCGACATAATATACTCCGACGTTCCCGACCAGCACGCTCGTAAACTGCTAAGGGAGTTCAAAAGCGACATAAGTGATGATGAGGTCATGGTGCTAAGGGAAATAGCCGAGATAAAGAGAAAGACAAACCCCTTCTATGCGATGGTCTAGCAATAATTATTAAACCACTATCGCAACATTTGAGAAACCGACAAAGAGGTGTAAGCCATGCCAGTAAGAGCAACCTGCGCCTTCTGCGGACGCGACATTGAGCCAGGTACTGGTTTCATGTATGTAAAGAACGACGGCAGTGTACTCTGGTTTTGTAGCAGGAAGTGTTACAAGAACATGATAGTACTGGGAAGAAAAGCCCGTAAGCTAAAATGGACCCTAGCTAGTCGAGCGAAGTGAGCGGTCAAGTAATATTACCTAGCCATATACAGGCAGTATAGGCTTAATACTCGTTTAATGCATACACTATAACGGCGTGACGACCCCGTACCATTTGCAACGAAGGAGAACAGTTTTCCATTTTTAATCTTAACTCAAAACATTCCTAGAACCAGGGCAGGCTACCCACATTAGGCTGGATATCCATATGGGCTTGATATATTATCCTCTCGACACTAGACTTCTTCACCGGGAGGTGATTTAGTTGGAAAGGACTTTTGTTATGATCAAACCTGATGCTGTTAGGAGGGGTCTGATTGGGGAGATACTTAGAAGGTTTGAAAGGAAGGGTCTAAGGATAGTTGCGATGAAACTTGTTAGAATGACCCGGAGAGAAGCAGAGGAGCTATACTCCCCCCATAAGGAAAAGCCCTTTTTCGAAAGCCTAGTCAAGTTCGCCACAAGCGGGCCAGTTGTTGTCATGGTGCTAGAAGGCGACAGCGTTATCAGAGTAGTAAGGAACCTGATAGGAGCAACTGACGCGAGAAAGGCCGCTCCTGGCACGATAAGGGGGGATTTTGCTAACGATATAGAAAAGAACGTGGTACACGCGTCAGATTCACCCGAGAGTTTTGAGAGGGAGCACAGGATTTTCTTCAAGGACGATGAATTTGTCTCATACGAATAGGTAGGGGGAATAATTGCTTTATTAACCACTCAGATGGAGACACATATTAGGCGGAAGAGGTGGTTAACGTGGCAAGCAAGGCCGACTCGCCGGAGGAATTCAATGTAACAGAAGAGATAGGCTTCCCCGCTGAGGTTATCCAGATAATAGGGAGAACAGGTGTAACTGGCGAGATTACACAGGTCAGGGTAAGAGTCCTTGAGGGAAGAGACAAGGGCAGGATATTGACAAGGAATGTTAAGGGACCTGTAAAGCTAGGAGATATACTGATACTTAGAGAGACAGAAAGGGAAGCTAGGAGGCTTTCCGGTAAACGATAGAACCCGTTGCACCCATTTCCTGTCGAGAATATTTCTAATCAATACCATTGTATGCAGAGTGCTTACTCTAGGTAGCCGCTTTTAATTTTGTAGAAAAACAATTAAGAATTTCTCAGTAGAGTTTTTGTCTTTGGGTTAGATGAGATGCTTCCTGATAATTCTTTATGATTGTGCCCTTAGCTTGGATACCTCGTCTATGATTTCTTTTACCAACGATGATGCTTCTCCCGGCTCGATTATTGCGACCGAGGCCGCCTGCACCTCTATGCCCGCTGCTTCACCTAGCCGTTTCTTGCTTGGCACGTATACGTAGGGTATCTTCTTTTCGTCACAAAGTAGAGGAAGGTGCGCGACAACCTCGGGAGGGTCGACATCTTCTGCTATTACGACAAGCTTCGCTATTCCTCTTTCCACCGCCTTGGTCGTCTCGTTAGTCCCTTTCTTTATCTTGCCCGTCTCCCGGGCCTGCTCAACAGCCTTGTAGGCTTTCTCGGCGAGCTCTTCTGGAACTTCGAACTTTACATAGAAGGGCTTCGACATCAACATCCCCCCATTAGGGTTCGTTCATCAACCATCCCTTATGGAGCTCGGGGGCATTTTATCTGTTTTGCAGAGGTGCCGTATCACTCGTGTGAGAATATCGCTTCCACAATTGGGTAACGTCTTTCAATACGCGCGAATCCTATTCTGAAGAACTGTACGAAATCCCCGTCTATCCCCTGCACTGCACTTTTCTCAACTTTACCCAATATTGTTGCAAATTCCTCATCCCGGGGAACAAGTAATAGCGCATCTACTGCCTCTTTTTCCGGTAACCACTGTATGATACTCAGCCTTTTCTTCCTGGCATATTCTAACTCAATGCTTTTAAGAACGAGCTTGCCGTCAGTAACCTCGTAGTTGCCCAGCTCCATAAGCCGTACTTCTTTTCCTAGAGACCTTTGGTAGTCGTCTCTGGATATTAATATCTGGTCACCCTGACACACCCTCCATTTTCTACTACCCATGTCAGAGTGGTCGGGGTGGTACGGTATAACGGCCTCTAAGCATTCCCCGCCGCTGTTGTTATCAACCTCTAGGACTACAGGCTCGGGTACAAAGGATAGTCTCGGAGCGATACTATCGACTAGCTTCCTGTTCACAGCTGCCAGGTTAGCATAGCTTATCCTGACATCGTTCCTCTTAACACCTATATCCACCATTATTGCTTTTATTGCATCAGGGTGTATGCCTCTCCGCCGCAGGCCTGCCAATGTAGCGAAACGGGGGTCATCAAAAGTATATGAGCCTGCGGTCGCCTTAGAGAGTATTTCTCTTATATGTGACTTACTCATTATGAGGTTCTCAAGCTTCAAGCGACCAACGTTTATCGTTGTAGGATACCGCCATCCCATGTGTTGGTATAGGAACAGCTGTTTTACGGTATTCTGGGCGTGTTCCTTACCTCTTATTATGTGGGTTATTCCCAGAAGGTGATCGTCGACTCCTGCGGCGAAGTTATAGGTGGGCCATACAGAGTATCTACTTCCTGTAAGAGGGTGGGGGTGTTTGTCGGTGTCTATCACTCTGAACGCGACCCAGTCGACAACGCTCTTGTCCTTGTGATGCCAGTCGGTCTTTACCCTAAGGACAGCCTCGCCCTCCCCGTATTGGCCACTGATCATTTTGTCGAACTCCTCAAGGTTATGCTCTGAGGGAGCATCTCTCTGAGGGTGTGGCTTTCCGCTCAACAACAGTTTTGAGAACTCCTCTTTGGGAAGTCTATCGACATATGCCCCTCCCTTCTCTATGAGTTCTCGTGCAATTTCGTAGTAGGTGTCCATGCGGAGACTCTGT
The DNA here is from genome assembly GCA_027014955.1 of Desulfurococcales archaeon. Taxonomy (GTDB): domain Archaea; phylum Thermoproteota; class Thermoprotei_A; order Sulfolobales; family Fervidicoccaceae; genus JALTXS01. The sequence goes on from JALWDA010000082.1 coordinate 16,537, forward strand.
ATCACTTCCAAGTCCCAGTCGATGCCGAGCCACTTTAGGTCCTCTTTTATTAAATGATACGCGTCAGGTAGCGGTGTTTTCGTCCGTGGGTCGGTGTCCTCGAACCTGAGTACAAAAATACCCTTATACATCCTAGCGTAATAGTGGCTTAGTATCGCAACCCTACTATTTCCGAGATGTATTACGAAATCTGGGTTTGGAGCAAATCTTGTCCTGACCTTCCCCTCCTCGCCTCCTGGTAAGGGGGGAAGCCCCTTTTCACCCTCATCACGCTTCTCCTCAAGAAGTTCAGGATAGTTCTTCTTTAGATAATCCTCCTGCCTGTCTATGCTCATCTTGTTGACTTCTTCTACAATTTCCTGTATGAGGGGAATTAGGCTCTTGATATGCCTTCTAGCCTGAGGCTCCTCCGCTACTATCTTCGATACAACGTGCTTGAGAGAGGCCTTGCCTCCATGCTTATATGCGTTGAGAAGCGCGTGCTTGAATACAGTTTCTTTCAGTTCCTTCCACAGGTCCTCAACTTCCGGTTCTACATTCAACTTTTAAACTCACCCCCCGCTCGTCCACTACCACTACGTATTCATCCGATTTTCCAAGGGGATTCGCGACTACGAGTAGGACAAGCCCTTCTACTCCGGGCCTCGTTTTCCTGAAGGTCCCCTTTCGTGACATAAGGCCCGCGATTACAGTTTTCTTTCCAATAAAGTCACCTGTAGTGACGTAAGTGGCAACCATATGTGAGCGATATCTGATAAGAGTTACCTCAACGCCTTTCTTTATAAGGTACGCATAATGGCCGTCATATATCGCAATATCGTGCTCTAGCACAAAGTTTTCAAGTGGAGGCCCGTCGAACCTGAAGAGGCTCTCGCATGCAGTCTCCTTATAACAAGCCATATCGCTCCTAGGCTTGTTAGAGATAAAACAATCGTTGTTACCTATGCATAAGTAATTAGAGTACTCTCCTTCCCAAGTAAAGCACCTCGGCGTTCGTCTATACAATTACTTCTCCCTCGAGACAATGAAGGTCGCTAGCTCCTTCAACACATAAATGTACTCTGGCCTCTTTACTCCTTTTAATGAATTTAGCTCTGAGATAGCTTCTTCGGCAAGCTTGTAAGCTTCTAGCTCGGTCTCTCTGCGTATCCCCAAGTCTTCTATCATTGTAGCGACCTCCTCAAAATCTTCCAGGGAAGCGTTTCTGTTGCCCAAGACTTCCTTTAGTCTCTTCCTGAGTTCCTCAGAACCCCTTTCCATGGCCCTTATTATTAGCAGGGTCTTCTTGCCCTCTCGGAGGTCACTATAGACAGGCTTGCCCGTCACCTCGGGGTCACCGTATATTCCCAGGATATCATCTTTTATCTGGAAAGCTATGCCGATGTTCCTCCCATACCTCTTCATCCGCTCAACATCCTCATCACTCGCTCCCGCTAGTAGAGCACCCATGGCAGAAGATGCTTCTATGAGAGCGGCTGTTTTCCTGTATACCATGTCAAGGTATTCTGCTTCGGTAACTGCCTGTTTTTCCTCAAACATCATATCAAGTGCCTGTCCTTCCGCAACTATGCTTGCAGCCCTGCTGAGTATGTTGACCGCACGTAGTGATGATAGGGGTTCATGTACGTTACTGGATAGTTCACTACTTGTTGGCACTTCGAAGGCCTTCGAAAAGAGAAGGTCGCCAGCAGTTATTGCCACTGGGACCCCCCATTTACGGTGAACTGTTTCTACACCCCTCCGGAAGTCGTCATTGTCCATGATATCATCGTGTATAAGCGTAAACGTATGTACAAGCTCGACCGCCGACGCATATGGTATGAGGCGGGCATACTCTCCTCCCAATGCAAGGCCGCTTGCAACTAGTATCGCTGGCCTCACCCTCTTCCCGCCTGCCCGTATTATATGGAGTGCAGCTTCATATAGGTGCTTAGGCGTGCCAACAACATTCTCGTAAATGAACTTGTCAACATCTTTGGCGACTTTTTCCAGGAGCTCTCTTAGGTCCATCTCGTACCCCAACAACGTCTTTATTCACGCCTTATGCTACATTGTTTTATTGTAGTTTATTGTTTTATTTTCCACCTCTCCACATGTCCCTGGATTCGAGGGGTTTTAAGGATTTTAGCATCTTAAAATACTCCTCATAATCGATCCCGCGCTGCTCCAACCAAGACCTTATGCTTGGCCCCAACACTGGTCTAGTTTTCTGTAGACTCTCCACGTTACCAGACGCGGTAAGGTATAGGGCGGCCCTTATCTCGTAGCCAATTTTATTTATAAAATGGTCAAGCTCTTGCTCCGAGACAAGAACAGACCTTAACATGGGAAGTGCCATTCCCGCAATATCTGAACCTAGTGCTATAGACTTGGCGATGTCAAGGCCAGTTCTGATGCCACCACTTGCTATTATGATGGCGTCCCTATGAGCCCATCGCGTTTCTACTATGCTTAAGGCGGTTGGAATCCCCCACGAGCTAAATGTCTTCCCAGCTTCTTCTAGCAACCTTGCCTTTTTTATACGGGCTCTAAACATCTCCACCTTTATCCAGTTCGTACCACCCGCACCGGAGACATCTATGTACCGGACGCCTATATCCCTTAACTTCTCCGCTACCTGCATAGATATGCCAGAACCAGTCTCCTTTACTATAACCGGCACGTCTAGACGGTCAACAAGGAGTTTCAAAGACCTTAAAACACCCCTATAATCAACATCACCCTCCGGCTGAAAAGCCTCCTGGCCCGGATTTAGGTGAATAGCCAAACCATCCGCCTCTATCATCTCAACCGCCTTCTCAGCCATGTGAATCGGGTCGCCCCTAACCAGTTGGGGTGCTCCAATGTTAGCAATAACAGGCACATTATGCGCCTCTTCCCTAACCACCTGGTAAGTCCAAGCCAGGCTCCCATCTCTGAGCGCGGCCCTCTGGCTTCCCACACCTATTGCTATTCGGTGCTTAGACGCTGCTCTTGCGAGCAACCTGTTTATTTCGCCACTAAAGGGATGGCCTCCTGTCATCCCAGTTATCATTAAAGGCATAGATAATGTCTTGCCGAGAAACTTTACACTAGTGTTTATTTTACTCAGGTCTGTTTCCGGCAATGCCTGGTGGACTAGATAAACCTCTTCCAAAAGAGTGGTCCCGGCCTCCACTTCGTCCCTAAAGGCAACAAGAATATGCTCCAGCTTTCTGAGCGATGTTAGATCATCCATTCGTTTTCCACGCTGGCTCAAAAACCGATCACCGTCCATGTTATTATTTGCCCAATGCTTGTTTGTTCTAGGAGAATTATTAATTATGACACTGAAACAAAAGGCCCTGATAAAGTAGTGTTAGCGCGACTCCCGGTACAAGCCAACATAGACGGTTGTTTTGAACTCCATGGACAAGAATGTATAGGGTGACCAAAACGTTAGAACTACCCCTGTTTTATAGGACAGCTAGATTGCTCTTACACGACCCTGAAAACGCGATAATCCTTTCACGGAGCATGCCCCGAGACCCAACACGTGGCTATGAGCCGTTTTCTCAACTCGCTAATCTCGCTAACAGCCTAGCAAGCACAGATCCCTCTCTCATTAGCTCGATTCACACCAGGTTTATTGAAAGATGTGGGGCACCTAGTGGTGATGGGATATCATGGAGGAATAGCAAATACCCTGGGACCTCAGACCTGGCAGATATTAACAACAGTAGAGGTATTCTTGATGATTTACTAAGGGTTTTAGAGGAGCTCGAGACCATTTTCATTAACTACCCGCCGCATATAGCACGTAGGCTCGAGAGAGACTTTGTTGCTGGTACAGGAATTAATATACTTGGACTGCTGTCAAGATGCGTACAAGAAGCTGGCCTCTCTAACACCTTTCTTGGAGAAATGCTTGAAATCCTAGAGAGATACTGGAAGTACATCACTGCAAAAAAGACCTAGATGAATGAGGGCTTGCATCAGCATAGTAGATTAACTTAGCCTATTGTAGTCTCTATCTCGCTTTTCACTATGAGAGTTCCTAATGTTCTCTTACCTTTTTTAAGATAGTCGAGCAGAACCCCAGGGGGCTCGCCCGGGAGTATTATCGTCTCAACCACATCTGTAGTCATCATGCCTTTTTGTATAGCTTTGAGCTTCCCTATTATCCCGCTGGTGACATCAAAGTACCCATGCCTTGCCTTCTGCTCTTGGGATATCTTATTTATAAGCCAGTCGAGCCGGTATAGGCTTATTTTCCTAACAATATCACGAAAACCCCCTTCTCTCTCAATGTAAATGCCCGGAGCGTCTACCAGAAAAACAACCTTCGAGGCGTTTATGGCTGATGCAATTAAGTATACGAGGGTATCGCCAGACAATATTGAGGGACCACACTCTCCCTTCGAGGCCACAATGTCACCGTACATGACTGGCACTATACCTCTCTTGAATAACATCCTAAGGGTTTCGAAAATACAATAGTATTCCCCACTGCTGCATGAATAGTTGCAAACCGAGCGTGGGGGGAGGGAGACTGCAGGGACTCCTGCTTTAACTAGCTTCTCAGTCACTAGTCTGTTAAGTTCGTCCATCGACATTGTTACCTGGTGAAAATCTTCATAGTCAAGCTTTCCTTTTATTTCCATAATATTCTTCACAGTATAATGGCCAAAGGAGCCGCCGCCATGAACTATGGCTATATCGAAGTGTCTTTTTAGAGAACCTATTTCCTTGGCTATCCTGCCTATAGTCCTGGTTCTGGGCTTGAACGGTGTTGTTTTATCTGTTATTACACTTCCACCCAGCTTCATTACTATCGGCTGATTGGTTTCGTTTCCCTGCTCATCCATGGCCGTCCCTCCAGTCCAGCCGGGCGACCACAGCCTCTCCTGGCAGAGAGGGTAGGATTATCAGGTTTTCCCGATAACCGGGATGCCTACGCTCTACTTTATAGAGGGTTCCCCATATACTGTTATAAAAAACTACTAGTTCCCCTACAGCTGAGCCCTGGAGCGTTTCTAGTTCTGCTTTGCTAAGTCTGTTTATTAATTGTATAAGTGTGAGTGAGGACACCTTAGCCATAAGGTCTAGGAACTCTCTGTCACGGGACACGTTCTTTCTTAGAGAAGGCTTAACCCTATATACGAATTTCAACGGTAGTCCGTCTGTCTCATAATTTATCTTTTCACCGGAATTTGAAACAATTGTAGCAGTATCCCATTCGAGGCATGTGGCGAGCGCTTCCGACTCTACTTTGCTTATACCCTTCTCCATTAGTAGGGAGGAGAGTATCGCAATCCTTTCGTCTCGTTCAAATGTTTCCCCATAGAGTGTTTCCAGTGCCCTGATTGCGACATATACTATGCTCCCAGCGAATCCTATCCTATAGTCCTTGATGCCCTCCCAGCTTATCATGAGTCTTATATTATCTGGAACCGCCTCGTTCATCAAATATGATAGGACGTTTACCAGGAAAGAACCCAGCGCATGACCGGGGTTAGGTCTGAGTATTACTCCTTTTTTTCTGGACTCTTGGTAGGAGACTCTTATTGTAATGCTTTCTGTTCTTGCTGGATAGCATATTACTGGGGGTGCTCGATCTGGTATTCTATGCCCTATCAGCACGGGAAGACGCTTTTCAGCTAGGTAGAGAAGCTCTTCTCCCATAGCTGTCGTCTCCCTTGGGCAGTGTCATAATCCTTGGTTTCAAGCCATATCAAGACGGAACTGTGCTGCAAGATACCCTACAACGCTGCTTTTGTCACCGCTAGTGTCTCCCGAGGTGGCGTGTTTGAGTATAATTGGTTTTACACGTGTCATTGTCCTAGCAAGGTACATGAGCACCATTATGCCTATGGGACCGCATACGGTTATGTTCTCCCTTACTATTGTATGAAAGAATCTCTCAGGGTCGAGGCTCACTATAGCGTCTATTGCTTTCCTGTCCTTCTCCAGCGTTACTTCGTGGGGATCATAGTGGTTAAGGTCGCTACTCGCCAGTATCATTGCGTCGCGCCCTACCTCATCTAAAGCTTTTCTTATATCTTCCGCTAGGCTTTTGGCAACTTTTGGCGTTTGATCGTATGCTACTATGGGTAGTATTCTTATCCCGCTATTATATATGTACTGAAGATATGGTAACTGTACCTCCAAGCTGTGTTCCTGTATATGCGCGTCGTAGTCGGGCATAACCACTGTACTGTTTTTTACAAACCATTCAAACATTTCTCTATCAACAGGTATCCTGCCGAGGGGAGTTTTCCACTCCTTCCAAGGCGCTATTGACACAGGTGCCCCTAGTCCTGTATGGTTGGGCCCTATGAGTATAACCGTTTCCGGGGCTTTCTCCCTAGACAGGCTATAATATGCATGGGCAGCAACGGGGCCACTGTATATGTACCCTGCGTGAGGAACTATGTAGCCCAGAGACTCTCTCTGGCTACCCCTATTCCTAGGAGGAAGGCTACCTGGACCTACCTCGTGTAGGAAGCTCCATTCTATCCTTTTGAGAAGAAGGTCTTTGTCTGATTCGTAGAAAAAACCAGCTACTGCTGGGGGCCTTACCAGGCCTTCTATCAAGTCCTTACACCTAGTTTTGTCTCGAAGGAACTGGGAGGCTCTGGTAGGTCCTCTCCCTTGCCTAACTCTCCCCTCTCTCTAAGGACTTCCCGTGCCAGCAGCCAGTAGAGGAGAGCGAGGCTCTTCCTCCCCTTGTTATTCGCTGGTATTATTAGGTCTATGTTCTCCGTACGGTTATCAGTGTCCGTGAACGCTATAATTGGTATACCCACCTTGGCTGACTCCGTGAGTATTTGCTGGTCTGCCCTTGGGTCAGTCACCACTATTACATCGGGCTCAGAGTACCACTCGAGGTGAGGGTTCGTCAAAATGCCCGGTATTATCCTACCGGTCACAGCTTTGGCCCTAGCGTATGTGGCGAACTTCCTCACAGGCGTAAAACCGTATTGCCTGACACTGACCACAAGTATCTTTTCAGGATCGTATCTCGAGAGAGTCTTCGCCGCTATCCTTAGCCTTTCATCAATCTTCCTAACGTCAAGCACGTAGAGACCATCAGGCCTTATCCTGTAGACGAAGGGTTTCATCATACGCGTGCAAATATGTGTACCAATATGGACCCCGGCGGCAAGGTACTGGTCAATAGGTACTAGGAGCTCAATTTGCCTCTTCTTAATCTCTGCTTCCTGCTCCTTTTCCTGCTGTTGACCCTGAGACACGAGTTAGACTCACCTCATAGGCCTGAATTTCATGACCTGTTTTATAAGAGAAACGTGGCCAAGCATGGTTCTCCTGCAACAGTATCTGTCAAGGCCCAGGTCATCCAGTACTTTCTCCGGGTCCTCTCCTTTCTCGACCCTTTTGCTAAATTCCTCCCATAGATGGCCTAGGGGCCTACCGCATGTGAAGCATCTGACGGGTATTATCACTAGTCTTCACCTGTAGGATTTCTGCCATCTCCTACGGGCGCTGTACCTCATGGGTTTCTCGGGCTCGGTCCTCCTAGGGTCACCTACTATCATGTGCCTATCATAGTCGTAATATATCTTCTTGAGGCTAGGTCTCTCAAAGAAGGCGAGAAGGCCGCGCGCAATCGCTGTTCTCACGGCATCCGCCTGACCCATGACGCCCCCACCCCTAACCTTCACTATTATGTCAACCTTGCTCCAAAGCTCGTGGCCTGCCAGCAATAGCGGCTCCATGACTTTCATTCTGAAGAGCTCAACAGGGTAAATCTCCAAGGGTATCCCATTGATCCAGACCCTCCCTTTACCCTCTTTTATAATGGCTCTCGCTATTGCTTTTTTCCTCTTTCCCGTCGCGAGCGCTATTCTCATCATGCTTCACCTCTCCATCCCATTAACTTAGCCAGCTCTCCAACAGTTATGAACCTTGTCTCCAGTTTCGCGGCATCGGCTTCCTTAAAACTCACTTTCTCGAGCCCTTGGAACTCCTCAGGAACACCAACGTACACCTTAAGCCTTCGTAGGGCCTCTCTACCCTTAGGCTTCCTGTGGGGAAGCATTCCCTTAATGGCTGATTTAACTATACGCTGTGGGCTTCTTTCCCTCCTAATGCCCTGCCTCTCCGGGTTCCTGTAGGTTTGAACCTTGAACATTCGCATATAGCCGTCTATGACGCGTTTCGGCTCACCGCTTAACACTGCCTTCTCCGCATTTACTATGACGACCTTTTTGCCCTCGAGCAGCATCTTCGCCACGCGGCTTGCCATGCGCCCCAGGATAAGTCCAGAGGCGTCGACAACCACCATGGTTTTCTGTAGCTCCTGCATAATCTGCACCTCCTCAACCTATAAGTACGAATCTTTTACCCTTAATGTGCTCGAGTATCTCCTCCTTCTCAACAAGTTCTCGGAGAGTTATCGGCTTGCCACCAGCCTTTGTTATCTTATCAAGTGCTGTGAGACTAAAAGACTCGGCGACTATGGTCAAGCTTTTGGTAAGCATGCCCGAGCCTAGCACTCTTCCCGGAACAACTGCTATCTCATCTTCTTTTGCGTACCTGTTTATCCTACTAATGTTCACGGCTCTTCTCCTTCGCCTCGGCCGGGCTAGTTCCTCAGCTACCCTAGCCCATATTCTTCGCCCGTCTTTCTTTGATAGACGTAATAGCTTTCTTATGAGAACCCTCCTTAGCGTATTTGTTGAGCTGGTTCTAATCATTGCAGACGCCCCGTTTTTATTCTTGTACTGGAACCTGCTTCGAGAGCTCTTGCCTGAACGTGTTTATTTTTTCTTTAAGGACCTTTATGGATTCCATTATTATGGTCTCGGGCCTTAGAGCGCCCGAGGATTCAATAGTTAGGATGAGTGAGTTTTCTAGATATTTTATCTTTAGTGGGGATTGCTCCCCCCCACAGACTTTTTCTACGCAAAACCGCAAAAGGCTGGTGTTCTTCACATCATGGAGGAGTAGTTCTCCTTTTCTTGTTTTCTTCATTTTCTCGGCTAGGTCGGGGAAACCCTTTGCAATACAGTCTAGACAATCATTTAATTTAGTGTTCTCATCAAGACCGTTTAGGTCAAATACTAAGACAGGCAAGTAGGTCAGGACAGAAACTGTGGTGGGGCTCCACTTTATGTGTTCCTTGCCCCTACCCAGCCTAGCTTGGGCCTCTAGTGAAACACTCTGTCCCTTTCCAAGGACTACTATGGGTATGTTCTCATATACCGGCTTTATGTCGGGGTCCTCTATTTGCATGTCCCCCGAGTAGACCACTTTTTCCTCCTCTTCATCATTCCTCACATCAAGTACAATCCTAGTATAGCAGTCTTCACATGTAGGGCATTCAGAGCACTCTTCTGGTGACCGGTATTTCTTTATAGCTTTTTCACTGTCAAGCGGAACCATAGCCATCCTGTGTGCAAGGTTCTCGTCGTGTATAACGCTGTTGTTCTCCACTATGAAGAGTGTGTCTATTGCTATTGTAGGCACCTCCTCCATGGCGGCACGCCTTATGCTCGAAAGTACGTGGAGTGGGTAGCCTTCTAACAGTATTCTTATCCGGCTGTCGCTTTTACCTAGCACCTTGACGCTAGACTCTGCCATTACCAACACACCGGCCACTATCGGCTAGACCCTTCTACCTCTCCGGCCACCGGGCCTCCTTGTTGTATCGTGAGGTATGGGAGTCACATCCTCTATACGGCCAATAATGAACCCGGCCCTTGCCAGCGCACGTATGGCTGCCTGGGCTCCTGGGCCCGGTGTCTTAGGCCCATGTCCACCCGGGGCTCTTACTTTAATGTGAATCGCGTTTATACCCTTCTCCATAGCTATCTGAGCTGCCCTCGAGGCACTTATCATCGCTGCATATGGAGAGGGTTTTTCTCTGTCGGCTTTTACCACCATTCCCCCACTAACCCTGGATACGGTTTCCGCTCCAGTCAGGTCTGTTATGTGGACAATTGTGTTGTTGAGACTACTGTATATGTGAGCGACGCCCCATTTGAGCTCGCGTGACTGGAACGACATGGCTAACTTTCCCCACTATAGTTGTTATAGAGCCCGCTATGGAGATGTTAGGCTTGGAGCCTGTTGCTCCTCCTCCAGCCTTTTTCTGAAGGGACTTGAGGGTAGAATATCTATTTTATCCTCCTCATCCCTATCAACCAGGTATCCTGGACTAGTGACCCTTCTTCCACCTATACCTATGTGCCCGTGCACGATAAGCTGTCTCGCCTCATATATTGTTCTCGCTAGCCCCTTTCTATAGACTAGTGTTTGCAGACGGCGTTCCAGAATATTTTCAGCTTTAAGGGAGAGCACATCATCAAGGGTTGCCCCTTCATTCAAATACCCCTTCTTGACCAGTATTCTCAGAAGCTCCGCCTCATCTTGTTTGCGAAGCTCCTCTGGGAGCGCCTGCAACCTCCGTGCCCTATGCCTGTACTCCCTAGCCATAGTATTGGCTATCCAGAGTTCCTTCTTGTTTCGTAGGCCATATTTTCCGACAAGCTCGATTTCCTGCATCAGGCGCTCCTTTATCCAAGGATGGCCAGGGCCCATCCACTTCTTTCTAGGCTTCTTAGGGTCACCCATGGCTCTCCGCCTCTACTCACTTCTTCTTCTTTCTCACACCAACAGTAACTCCCAGTCTCCCAGTGGTGTGGGTTCTCTGACCCCTAACCTTGAGGCCAAGGGCGTGCCTTATACCCCTCCAGCTCTTGATACGTTTCTCACGCTCTATGTCCTGTTTTGCTTTGAATATTAGGTCCGAGCCCACAAGGTGCATGTCCTCCCCGGTCTCATAGTCCTTCCTCCTGTTATACATCCAGGGTGGAAGACCGTATCTTTTTGGATTTGATAGCAGGTCCTCTATCTTAGCAACCTCTTCGTCGGTTAGAAGGCCGGTCTTTTTCTCGGGGTCTATCCCAAGCTTCCTGACAATAGCCATGGCGGTGGTTACTCCTATTCCCTTTATCCCAGCCAAGCCATAAACTACCTTAAGCTTTCCATCAATGTCCGTACCTGCTACCCTTACTACGTATCGGAACTGTTCTGCCTCAGCCATGTCCCACACACGCTCTCCAGGGCTTTGAGTTTCCCGTTATATCATTCCTGTTACGGTGAGCCTGCCAGGTAGTGTAAACACTAGGCTCCGCGTCATTTCACTTTACATTGTCCGGGGTTTTAATTTATTCTCTTTTAAAACATTGGAGGAAGAAGGGCCCAGGTTGGCTCAGCGGATTCGTTTCTTCAGGCCCTCAAGCCAGCCGGGCTCCAGTTGGGAGTAGAAGGCCTTCAGTAACTCAACCGTATAGTAGAGGTCCTTGAGATCCAGGAGCTCCACTGGACTGTGGAGATATCGTGTGGGTATGCTTATGACTCCTGCGGGAATGCCCTCTCTGGACAGCTGAATCGCGGTGGCATCAGTTGTTCCACGGGGCAGTACCTCCACCTGGTGGGGTATGTTACTGTTCTTGGCGACCTCCACGAGCTTGTCAATTATTTCCTCGCTTACTATAATACCCCTGCCTGACTGGCCGTCGACTATTTTTATGGTTGGCCCCATCCCGACCTTGGCTACGGCATCCTGCTCGTCAACACCCGGGACATCGTTCGCAGCAGTAACGTCTACAGCTAGTGCGAGGTCAGGATTAACAGAGTATGATGACACCGTGGCGCCCTTGAGTCCCACTTCCTCTTGCGAAGTCGCGGCGAATACAAGGCTAACCTCCCCAGGGTCGGCATCTATGAACGCTTTCAAGGCAGCGGCCAGGCCCGAGCGATCATCCAGGGCCTTCCCAGCAACTCTTGTACCAGCCAGCCTCGTTAGGGACGAGTCAAGTACTATGGGTGACCCCTTTCTTATCCCCATCTCCTCGACCTCCTCTCTCGATGATGCCCCAATGTCTATGAAGAGCTTGTCCATTTTCACAGGCTTGTCCCTCTCCTCGGGGCTGAGGAGGTGGGGTGGCCTGACCCCAATCACGCCGGGTACCCATGCTCCTCTGAAGCTCCTTACTCTAACCCTAAGGGCTGGAAGTATGGCTTCGTTCCATCCTCCTATGGGGCTGAAGTATATGAACCCTTCTTCGGTAATGTGTCGTACCATAAGCCCTATCTCGTCCATGTGGGCTGCTATCATGAGTTTCGCGTTGCTCGAACCTTTCTTTTGGGCAATAACGTTCCCCAACGGGTCTATCCTTATGGAGTCGGATACGGGCTCCAGTTGTTCTATTATGAACTCCCTGACCTCGGTCTCTCTCCCGCTAATCCCCCTGAGCTCTGTGAGTTTTGAGAGGAGGCGAAAGAGTTCTTCAAGCTGGCTAGGCTCGGGGTGCATCGAATCCGATCACCCGTCGGTTCTTTTGCATGTATGGCTTCTTCTATGGTTGTCTTGTTATCTATTTGATGGTTTCGTATTTGATATTTAACAGGCTATTTAGGTCTCTTAACTTCCTCCCTTATTGCATGCGATGCCTCTTCAACCTCACCCTCAGTGTTGTAGAAATGGGGGGAAATCCTGAGGAAGCCCGGTCTAGCCGATACTATTATTTTCCTATGTTTTCTCAGCCTCGCTACAACTGTTAGGGGGTCTTGTAAACGTGCTATAACTATCCCCGACTCCTCGCCGCTCCTAACCTCCAGCGCAATGTCCCCCAGTACCTCTCTAACTACTCTAGCCAGGCTGGTGATTCTTTCAAAGATACGTTGCCATCCAAACTTCTCCATGAAACTTAACGATGATGATAACCCGACGAAGGAGACGAAAGAGGGCGTACCCCACTCGAAACTATTGGAGCTAAGAGGTGCTTCGAAGTCCCAAAGAGGAAGTTCTCGCTCGAAGAGCTCTTCTCCCCCTGCTATCCTGTCAAGTACACCGTCTTTTACACCCAGCCATCCGAGGTAGAGCGGCTCTATGTAATCCCACACCCTTGAGGAAACGTACAGGAACCCCGCACCGTGTGGGCCCATAAGCCATTTGTAGGAGCCGAAATATAGGAAGTCAGGGCCCTGGTTACTGACGTCGACCTTTATGCTTCCAACAGAGTGGAAAGCATCGGTCACCAGGAAGGCACCATAATCGTGGACTATTTTTGACACGTTTCTAAGGTCGACTGCGATGCCCGTTCTCCACGAAACGTGGTCGACCATCACAAAGCCTGTACGCCTATCAATAGCCTCCTCTAGTTCAGCAACCTTCTCATCACTATGCAGTCCCTTGAGAAGCACTATCTCTCCTATAAGCCCTTTTTTCTTAAGCTGCAGAAGGGTGTAATAGTTTGTGGGAAAACCGTAAGAGTCCATAATAACCTTGATATCCCCACGCTTGGACCTATGCAATTCCATAACCAGTGTAGCGATTATAGCGTTCAACGCAGTAGTGGCATTAGGGATAGTTGCGAGACCAGATGCCCGCGTGTTTAATAGCATCGCCACCTTATCTTTCAGACCCATTATTGTCCGCAGCCCGTTCTCCCAGGGCTCACCCTCTCTAGACCATTTGTCTAAAAAGGAATGTATGCTCTCCACTGTGGGTAGGGGGAGAGGGCCTGCACCAGCGTTATCAAGATACACATAATTCCGCGTGATAGGTATCTTATTACGCAAGGACTCCAGGTCCATATTCAACGTCCTCGATCACGCTTTTAACCTCTTAAGAGATAGCTATAAGATGATTATAGTATAACACGAGCCGGGGTGCCCGAGCGGACCAAGGGGCTGGCCTGGAGAGGCCGCCGGTTAGCCAGTGCCCCTTACGGGGCGCGCGGGTTCGAATCCCGCCCCCGGCGCCATAAGCTGTTCTGAAGGGCCTATAATCCGTGGTGCCTTACTTTTAGGTTCCTAAGTGTATGCCAAAAACATAGTATCCTGATAGATGCTTTATGTCTTCCTCGGGAGCTTTTTCCTGATCCTAGTGACTTGTCATTGGCCTATTATTGTTACGTGGATCCTACGCGTGTAACGTGGTCCGTCTAGTTCTAGTAGGAATATCTCCTGCCATGTGCCTCTTACCAGTCTGCCCTCCCTTATAGGGAATACGCGTGCGTTACCAAATATGCTGGCCGCTATGTGGGCAGCAGCGTTGTCATCTATAATGTTATGTTTCCACTCTCCGTTCCAGGGTATGTTGGTTTCAATCCACCTTACTATATCTTGTTTGAGGCCGCTTTCGTCTTCATTGGCTATTATGGATGCTGTGGCATGAGGAACATGTATTATGCAGATACCCTCTTTCACCCCGCTCCTTCCCACTATGTTTTCAACCTCTGTGGTAATGTTTATGAGCTGGGTTCTCTTGGAAGTTGTTAAAGTTATTTCTTCTGTGATTATCCTCGTCTCCCCCCACCCCTAAGGCATTTTTGTATTTAAGACTGGTACAATACCCACGCTCCCACAGGCGAGGTAAAAAACCACCTTACTTGCCATCAATGATCAAGTAGTATTCTTGTACTGGAACCATTCTTGTAATAATCGCTTACTAACTAGTGATCTTTTTCAACGCTTCTATGGCTTTTATTGGATGTTCCTCTGCTTTTACGCCACGTATTATTTCTCGTATAACACCGTTCTCGTCTATTATGAAGGTCACTCTCTCAGCGCTTGGTCTCTTGCTTAGCCTTGTCCTCAGAACGCCATATTTTTTCGCAACCTCCCCCCTTTCGTCCGATAGTAGTTCGAATCTGAGGCCATATTTCTCCGCGAACCTCCTATTGGCGTTCACGCTATCAGTACTTATACCAAGCACGACAGCGTTGAGCTCCGTAATCCTGTCCAGGTGAGCGTTGAACGTCTCTGCTTCCCGCGTGCATCCTGGGGTCATGGCCCTAGGGTAGAAGTAGAGCACCACTCTTTTACCCCTTAGGCTAGAGAGCCTGATTTTCTCTCCAGTGTGTGCAGGCAGCTCGAAGTCCGGCGCGGGTTCTCCTACCTTCGCCTCCATTTCTGAGTCACCTTGCATATTTATTTCGCTCTCTTCCACTTTTTCTATCTATTGGAAAAAGGGTGCTGGGCTTGCTTCGAGTAGGCGTGGGTGCGGTCGTATTACGTGATAGGAGTATTTTGCTCGTAAAAAGGAGGTATCCACCTAGCAAGGGTTATTGGAGCATACCAGGTGGCCACTTGAGGGAGGGGGAGAGCGTCTACGATGCGGCTTTGAGGGAGTTGGCAGAAGAGACTGGGCTAAGAGGTAGACCCCTGTGCGTGTCTTGCGTGGATGAACTCCTAGTTTATGGGAGCCAATCGGGAAAGTTGAAGACCCACTATGTTCTCGTGGATGTGGCTGTAGAGGTCGATGAGGGTTATGCGCCACGTCCTGGAAGCGATGCCCTTGACGCCAGATTCATGGATATTGACATGGTGCTAGCAAGAGAGGATGTAACCCTCAGCACTGTGTCTTTTTTGATACGGCTTGTCGATAAAGGGGGCCTGGAAAACCCCTGTGGTGGCATAGTACCTTCATCTAGGACAGTAGTGGTGGAATAGGCTGACTAGGCTTATCCAGTAGCCTTCCTCTGAACTTCTATGACAATTACACGCCCCTTCTGTGTTGTTTTGGTAACTTTCCCGTCGGGGAAGTTTTTGAAAATGCCCTCAACGAGGCTTAGTGCATCATCGGGTTCCATGGCGATATCCACTGGCACTGTGGCTATCAGTGCAATGTTTCCCCTCATATCTTGGAAGAAAACGTTGTTCTTCCCCAGAATGAAGGATAGTAGAGAGTATGTAAGGCGAAGGGGATCGCTACCCTTCCCCAGCTTCGTGTACAGCAGCATCCCAATACTCTCTCCTAGTGTTCTCCAATCTATCTTGCCTCCAAAGGTTTTTTCCAGGCAGAGCCTGAATCCGAGGCTCCTCAGCGTATCAATAACCACAAGTTCCAGTGCGGCCTCACGGGGGTCGTCATAGCCTGCCTTGTCTAGCAATATGGCTGCGTCAATTAGTGTGTTAGTGAAGGAGAAGAGAGTTGAACCCCGTTTTGCAGCTATCCGGTTAAGCTCCTCCGCCTTTCCAGAGTCGGCTGCAAGCATCTTCCTGTTAAGGGGCATCGCCATTACCTTCCCTTTATTATGGGCTAGTTTACCTTATTTTGCGGAAATCCGCTAAAATGAGACCAGGGTTGTAATCTACCTTCAGTTCTTCATAACCCATGGAAAACAGGGCTCCCCTTAGCAAATTTAGGGGGACCTCTATAAGTTTCTTTGAACGCCCGTGTATTATGAGGGCTATTTTCAGGCCCTTACCCTGTCGTTGCACCTTTATCTGGGAAGCTTCGGGGAAAAGCGCCCTTAGGAAGTATTCTATCTTTACCTCGTCTCCCTGTTCCTCGTCGAGCGTGAGCAGCATCCCAATGTTGCGTCCAGTCTCCAGAGCCTCAGCAAGAGCCTCCCTGTACTCTTTTTCATCCATACTTTCTACAAGCTTGCTCAGTAGGGGCAGGGGCACCATGGTGAATCCTATGCGAGAGAAGGCCTTCTGTACAAAATACTCTTTGTCTACTGTGTTGAGATTCCCGTTGTTGAGAAGGGCTATCTTGATACCTTTCTCAACCAGCATGTTTATGAGGGTCTTAAAAGGCACTCCTATACTCGATGAAATAGAATAGAGTTGTTCCACAAGATCAGCCTGGAGAGGAACCAGCTTAACATTTCTTCGGGGAGCCCCCAAATGGTTCCACCACTCAAGACTTGGGGAGAACCTGTAGGTTTTTCTCGTTCTATCCTAATTATAGTTTTTACGCACCACTCTGAAACACGATGTTAAATCACACAAGAGGAAATACGTGACAGAGAATTTTGCTCAAACCGTTAGATAGCATCTGTAATATAACCCGGGTTAATATCATAAGGTGAATTAAAATAAAGTAGTTAACCTTATTTATTTTCTCTTAAATATTATGTTGTAAAAAATATTTTGCTTAGGCGGATATCTTCTTGTTAATGAAGAACATTACTCCGAGGGCTATTAGTATGGCTATGATGCCTACAGCTATTCCAGCCTGGGCCAGACCCTTCGCTCCTGATACTGCCTGGACCTTATTGTTGAGGTCATTGACCTGGTTCTCAAGGTTAGCAAGCTTGTTGTCAAGGTTACCGAGTTTCTGGTTAAGTGCATCTACGTTGGATTGTAGCTGGTTAAGGTTGTTCTGTAGCTGGTTCAGCTGGCTCTGAAGGGCATTAATCGTGTTCTTGAGGTTATTCACGTCATCCCTTACTAGGTTGACCTCGTTCCTAACGTTATCCACATCCGTCTTTTTGGCAAGGTCTCCAAGCTGCGCCTGTAGGTTCTGAACGGTTGCTTGCAGTGTATTGAGCTGGGTCTGGAGACTGTTGAGGTTATTCTGTAGCTGGCCTAGGCTCCCCGTGAGCTGATTTATCTGGTCAGTAAGCTGACCAACAGTGTCTGAGAGGCTGGTG
The DNA here is from genome assembly GCA_027014955.1 of Desulfurococcales archaeon. Taxonomy (GTDB): domain Archaea; phylum Thermoproteota; class Thermoprotei_A; order Sulfolobales; family Fervidicoccaceae; genus JALTXS01. The sequence continues at coordinate 33,915 of JALWDA010000082.1, forward strand.
ACCTGGTCACTCAGCTGAGCAGTCTGGCCCTCGAGGTCGCCCAGTCTGGACTCAAGGTCTGTTACCTGGCCCTCCAGGTCCGCTACTTGCTGACCTACGTTGACAAGAGTTATGAACTCTATTGTCTGAGAAGCCGTTTCTCCACCATAAGTGGCCTCAACAGTCAGCATACATGTCCTATCTAACCCAGGTGCAGGTATCTGTACACTTCCTACGAACATACCTATATCGGCATCGTAGGTTAACTCAAACTCTATTGGTGGCAGACCCATTGCTGCCCTAGGGCCGCTTGTCAGATACCCTCTCACAGTAGCATCGCTAACTTCTGTGTTTCCATAGTATACCTTGGCCTTTACTTCCAAAGTCTCTCCCTCACGTGCAACTCCAAACAGAGGCTTGCCATCCCTAGTTATAGCCTCGATAACAACACTGAGCTTCTGTGTAGTGAGTACAACATCGGCTGTAAATGTACCGGGTATATTAGTTACATCAACGGTTTCTACAACGGTGATGAAGCCCTCCTTCTCAACCTTAACTGTATAGGTGCCAACTTCGCCTACTGTTACTTCATATACGCCTGAGGCATCGGTAACATCAACCGCAACAGTAGCTCCATCCATCAATACGGTTACAGTGGCTCCTTCAACAGGGTTACCTGCCTCGTCTATAACAGTTCCACGTATGGTTGCAAGGGGCGACACGAACTGAACTGTTGCCGTCGCTTCCTCCCCTGTAGCAGTATCTTTTACCGTGATGGTATAAGTTCCAAACGGAAACAGATTGTTGGCTTCACTGGGGAACGATAAAGGAGCAGCGCTGTAGGTACCATCATCGCTCACCCTTACCTGATCAAGTGCCACCAGGGCACCATTGGGGTTCTCGATAACTATTGAGACTAGGGCATTAGGTGTCGCGAGGCCGCTTATAACAAGCTGTTCTCCCGGATAGTAGGTATCCTTCTCAGTTGATACGGTTATTGCTGCGACAGGTACAAGTGCTAGCATTATCGCCAACCATGCTACTAGGATTATGCCATTTTTCCATTTTTTCATGAGCGTTCACCATGTCCTTGATTTTCAGTTTATTAGGTATAGACAAACTTGAATTATTAAATATATAGATTTTTACACCTAACCCGACGAAGCGATGCTATTTTGTATTATTCGGGAAAGGTTAATTAAAAAACATTTTTTATATTTTGTAAAAATTGCTCAAATGGTCTCCAGAGCCTACTCGCTCACCGTTATCGTTAGCTGCAGAGGTTCTTCTGACAGCGGTTCTCTCTCTGCAAGGTTCCAGAAGAACACCTTCACCTCATACTCGCCAGGAGCTGCTGGTATCCATGGCACGTTAGCGATTGTGCTCTCACCAGCGTTGATGGTGATCCTCGCTGTGCTTATTCCAGCGGGGACTCCATTCTGATAGGCCACTAGTATGATGTCGACAGTGACAGACCTAGTAGTGTCGATGTTGGCCACGGGCACCTGTAGCAGTATTGGTGTTCCAGCTTTGGGTGTGGCAGGAGCACCTGTTATGTCAACCACACTAACCTCGTCGGGAGCGCCTGGGCTCACCGGTGTTGGCGTCGTGAAGCCTATCTGTAACATTACCTCGCTTGTGACCTTAGTGCTACCATCAGCGGCTATTGGGTCCTCATAGCTTATCTTGAGTATGTCACCTATGCTGAAGAATGGCGGGAATCTGTCGGTATCAATGGTGTATGGTGCTTCGAACACACCAGTATTGTCACCTGTCTCTATCAGTGTTATTATATCGCCAGCTGGGTCAACTGGCTGTAGCTCTCCTCCTACCATTCTCCAGCTTGTTATTGTCACATTGACTTGTTGCTGGCTGTTGGGATCTGTGTTCTGATCTGGGTCCACTACTCTTATGATAATGTCCTCTTTGTCGTTGTAGAAGTCCTTCTGAGGCTCCACACTCACTTCACCGTCCCACGCAATTACTTGCAGCCATTTGACTACTGCCCTGCTATCGCCATCAGCTGCTACTGGGTCTACGAACCTGAAGACTATGTTGTCTGGAACTGTCACTTCTAGGGCAGTGTTGCCACTATCGGGGGTGTCCGTGTAGTTTAGCTGTATTGTTGCTTCGAATGTTGCTGGCTCGTCTGCCGGCTGTAGTGTGTTTATCCTGAGTTCGTCGTTGAGCATGCTTCTTATGTATATCTCGTTTCCAGCTAGGTTAAGGTTGTTGCCATTCTCCCATGTTATTATATAGTCGGGGTCTTTGACGTATATGGTGACCAGGCTGTGAGGTCCGACACTTTCCACATCAGCTCCCAGTGATCCTATGTAGAACTCGGAGTCATGGGCGATGACCATGCCGCTAGCCTTTGCAGTATCGGGTCTCTGATAGGTGACGCTTGTTAGCGCGGTGAAGTTATCATAGTATGACAGCTGGAAGCTCTTGTAGGGGTCGGTTATATCGAAGGGAGCATCAACACCTACCCTGAATACTCCCTCGAATATACCCGTGTTCGCTCCGGTTTCTGTTAATGTAGCCATTCCAGTAATATCACCGTCGACCTCTATGGTTACCTGCTCTTCAGCTGCACTGTCCGCGTTTTCGTCGGGCTCAACAAGTGTTATGTATATGTAGTCTCCCATAGAGAAGCTGGTGGCATTTATCGTTAGGGTCGCTGTACTGGGTCTTATGGTGGCAGTGTCTACATAGTCGTTTCCTGAGAATGTGTAAGTTACTTTAACCGTAGCTCCAACGAAGGGCAGTGGATCACTGCTGATGTCAACGGTGAACTGACCAACGAATACACCAGTGTCAACGTCGGTCTCGACTAGGTTTCCTAGAGGTGTCAAGAATGGAGCAGCGCTGCGTGGCGTGCCGTTCCAAAGTATAACTTCTGCCGTTATATCGGCGGGTGATATTGTGTCCTTTATTCCTGGATTGGTGTTAGCGAATGGGTTGTTGACGGTTACGTATACCGTGAATGTCCCGTCCTTTGGCATTGGGTATGTATCACGGTCGAGGGTTACGCTTATCTCTGGTCTCGATATTAATACCGTTGCGCTTGCAGTCTTCCCACTGTATAGGTCAACCCACCTGAATACGACCTCATCACCATCAGTTGGCGGCTCGTCAAGCCATGTAAGGTCAAAGGTTGCCTGGAATACACCTGGCTCTACTTCTTCGAAGAAGATGAAGAAGTCTTCACTTGCATTGAATAGCACATTACCGTTGAGCAGGACTTCTAGGCGGCCTTGCTCGTTGTTTGCAAACGTTATGTTAAGAGGATCTGTAGCCGCAATTGCCTCACCAAAACTGTCAGTCGCGTCATCACCTCCGTCGTTGAGGTCCATGTCGGTTAATGTTAGGGTTACCTGCTCAGTTGGCAGCGCTTGTGTAGGTTCTACTGAGAGAGCTGGGTCATAATCCGTCATTGTTACGTCTCTAGCAGCTACGATACCGTCTGCTGACGGGTCATAGTAGTCTACGTTAATTGACCTAGGAGTATTAACATAGAACACTTTGTTGGCAGTATCAATGTCCTCAGTGTTGTCATAGTTCAGATACACCTTCCCTACAAACACACCAGTGTTATCATCGGTCTCTTCAAGGCCTACTATCATGTTGTTAGTAGCTGCCCCGAAGTCTGGATCTGTTATCGTCACGTTTACATATATCATGTCTTTCGCACCGGTATCTAGGTTGGCATCAGCGTCAGTAACCTCTATTGTTAGCTCAGTAGATAGGCTAACGGTAGATGGCAGACTTATTAGACCGTTTGTCCTCTGCAGGTACACGCTTGCACTTGTGTCGTCTTCGCTTATTATTTCTATGTGGTCAAAAGGTATAGTGTTGTTGGCGATGGTTGTGAAGTTGACCCATGTGTAGACATTACCCATGTAGTCTTGTGTTAGGTTATAATATTCCATACCACTGGTAGTGTACCCGAGTTTATCAAATATGTCATGAAGCGTTATGCTTCCTTTGAAGTGAGCGGTGTTGGCACCAGTCTCTGTTACTGGGACCGAGAGCGTGGTGGAAGCTACTTTGTAGACGTCGCCTAGCCTGTCAACTAGTGTAAAGTTAAGCTCATAGGTGAAGGACTCGGCGCTAGTGGGGTCTTTGTTATAGTCCTGGTCATGTATAGTGACGTATATTGTCGCATTGCCGAAGGCTGGTACATTTTCTCTGTCAAGTAACACTTGTGCTGTGAAGGGCTTGTATGTTATCGTGACTGTAACAGTCCCTCCGGGTCCTATGTATTCGAATGTTATTTGATCGTCCTCGGCTAGAGTTACCTCAAAGTCGTTGCCGGTGCCATTGTATAGGAACTGGCTGACAAGCGGGTTCTGAGGAGTTGCAGGAACATTCGTTGAGTTGAATATTACATATGCAACGAATACACCGCTTGAACCCACTTCCTTCAGCTCAATTGAGTCCTGTATTACTCCGTTTTTGTACATGTTGACTGTTATGTTACCCGAGCCTGCTCTTGCTGTGTCTGTCACCTTCACTTCTATCCATGTTCCATTGATGAAGTAGCCTCCGTGGGGGTCGGCTGATGTCTGTATTGTCGGTGTGGCTGCTTGGGCTGGCGTGAGGGGTACTAGTGGTAAGGCCATTAGGATTACTAGTATGAGGGAGAGGATTTTCCTTGTTTCCATAACGGTTTCCCCCATGTGATTACCTTGTCCAGGTCGTGTTTTATGATAGAGTGTTAGTGTGTTTATAACTGATTTGACTACATTTGTATACAAGTTATGTGTTTTGCCGTGAACAATGCAACACTATTGCGTGAGGCTAAAGCGGTCATTAAAGAAGTAGTGAGAATCAAGAAACACAGCCCACATCTAAAGACTGATGCTTTTCATTGCGTTGAGTATATTTAAGGCTCTCGTATGGGTTCCCGTCTGAGCCTTACGCCGTCTCCGATTATCCAATATTCTCCGTCTTCCCTGACCTCAAGCTTGAAGATAGGGGGCTCTTTTTTTACACGTTCGAGTACTTCTCTTGCTTTTTCGAAGGCCTTTTCCCTTCTTGTTGCAGTTACTATTATTAGTATGGTGGGCTCTCCCGGTTTTAGTTCGCCGTTGTTGTGGAGTATTATCGTGGTTTTTACTTGGGGGTCTCTTTTCTGGTCTTGAGCGATTTTGTCGAGAACTTTGCTCGTGTGAGGCTCGTATGCTTCATATACTAGTTTCTTAACTTGTTTACCATTTACGCGACCCTTTACGTGGCCTAGGAAAATCACCGTGCCCCCCGCTTCTTCTTCACCAAGTTCCGATATGGTTTTGTTAAGTATTTCTGGGATTTTTTCGAGGCTTAACCTATCAACGCGTCCGTGGAAGAGTGGAGTTTGTTTTTCTTTCGCGTCCAAGGGTTTATCCCCCTGAGGGGAGGGGCATTAGTGCTACTTCATCCCCGTCTTTGAGGGGGTCTGTGTCTTGTGCTGGGGAGCCGTTTTTGAGGATGTTGAGGAGGGGGGTTCCGTAGTATTTGCGTAGTTGTGGTGTTTTTGTTGTTAAGTGTTTTATTAGGTCCTCTATAGTTGGGTTGTCTTCTTGTAATTCTATTTCTAGTTCTTGTTTTCCAGAGAAGAGGTCTTTATAGAATGAGAGAAATCTGACCTTGACTCTCAACTTGTTTCACCTTTCCCCTGTTTTGCGTTTTTCCAGAACTCTTACATTTTCAATCCTTGTGGTGGGGTATTGGCCTTCCTCGTCTTTTTCCATGGATTTTACCATGTCCCATATGGTTAGGAGGGCTGCCGTGACTCCTGCTAGGGCTTCCATTTCCACACCTGTTTTATAGGTGGTCTTAACGGTTACCCTCACGCGTATGCGGGTGTCTCCTATCTCATGCTCTACCTTTACTCCTGTTATAGGTATGTTATGGGTTAGGGGGATTATCTGAGGCGTGTTCTTGACAGCCATTATTGCTGCTATCTTACTGGTTTCTATGACGTCGCCCTTAGCTATGCTTCGCTCTTTTATTGCTCTGATGGTCTGCCTTTTCAGCGCTATGGTGCCCTCTGCTATTGAGATACGTGGTATGTCTGGCTTTCGAGTTATGTCTATCATGTAGGTGATATCCCCCTGTCTTTTGTGTGGAGAACCTTCTGAAGGGATGGAGGGAACCGGGGTTTTCTCGACAGGAGTGCCCTTACTATGGTCCTCTTCACTCCGGAGATATCTTGTTTTTCCAGAAAAGGCATAAGGTCTGCGCTATGCTCTTCTGCATAGAGACAGGTCTTTACCTTGGCGTCGGGGGTTATCCGTATGCGTGTGCAATTATAGCAGGCCAGAGGGTTGTTATATCCCCTGATTAGAGTCACGTTCACCCCATTTTTGGTGATGTAGACCTTCCTGCTATGGGGCTTCTTGATATAATGGTCTCTAGCACGTGTCCTCAGGTATGTCTCTATGCTGTCGATAGCTGTGTCGAGCATCCTCCACTTTGCCAAGTCCATGCGTATGGTTGGGCGACCATTGCCAGCTTGGTGGAATATCGGCATTACTTGGATGACATTTATACCCAGACCAAGTTCTTCTGCAAAACGGAGGACGCGGGGAAACTGAGAAAGATTCTTTCTAAGGGCTACATAGTTTATCTTTACTGGTATCCCTTCTTTAAGGGCGGCCTCTATTCCCCTTACAACCCTGTTCAAGTCCCCTCCACCCGTAATTTCCCTGAACAGGCCCTCGTCAAGGGCGTGGATACTAACATTGATATGATCCAGACCGGTAGAGGCTAGTCTAGAGGCCCATTTTTCGAGCAAGTGGCCGTTAGTAGTTAGACTGGTTTTAAGTCCAAAGTCTGTGAATGCTAATATTATCTTGTCTAAGTCTTGCCTGAGGAGGGGCTCTCCTCCTGTTACCTTTACTTCCTTTCCGCCTAGTTCTTTGAAGGCTTTAGCTACAAGTACATAATGTCGAGGAGACATTATACCTTGGGAATAAGCTACACCCTCCATGTGGCAGAATACGCATTTGTAATTGCATTCGTTGTTGACAGATACTCTTAGCCCTTCCAGCGGTCTGCCGTACTTGTCTGTGGGAGGTGAGGTTGTTGGCAAAACTTTTTCCTCCAACCAGTACCGCTTCTTTAATTATGCTATTTTTGCATAATTTTACTCTGAAGAGGAACTATTATAAACCAATCGCACATCGTTTCCCTGATAAGGACTTAGGGAAAGACAATGCCAGGAGAAGATGTTCTCTTAAAACTGAAGGGCGTTTATGCAGGATATTCTAGCAACAAGATAGTATTAAGAGGTGTTAACCTGGAGGCTAAGAAATCACAAACTATAATAATAACAGGGCCTAATGGTAGCGGTAAAACGACTCTACTAAAGACTATAGCAGGCCTTACCAAGATTTTCTCTGGAAAACTTTTATTCAATGAAGGAGACGGGGAACCGGAACCGCCTTTAAGAGGTATTGGCCTTGTTCTCAACCCTCATCCGCTTGTACCTAGTCTTACTGTTAAAGAAAACCTTGAGATTATTCTTCAATACAGAAAAAAACAAAACTTACCTACCGCGGACATAGATGAGATTGTCAACCTTGTTGGCATTGTTGAGCTTCTAGGCAAAAAGGCCCTAGAGCTCAGTAGTGGTGAGAGGCAGCTTGTAGGGATAGCTCAGGCCCTGCTAACTGTTCCGAGGATACTTTTGCTTGACGAACCTCTTGCTCATCTGGACAGCAAAAATACTGCTAAAGTCTCGGAGGC
>JALWDA010000083.1 GCA_027014955.1 Desulfurococcales archaeon
CTCACTGATTCGGGGCTCGAGCTCTAGGACACGGTGGGGTATCTGCTCCGCCTCGAGGACGTCGAGTAGCGCGTATCCCGCGGCGCAGGCGGTGGTGTTGGCCCCCTGGCTGGTGCTCGTCCCCCCGGGGGCCCGGGTTAGCTCCATGACGCCGCTGTCATAGACTACGCCTCCCAGGGGGAGGCCTCCGCCTATGCTCTTCCCCAGGGTCACGGCGTCTGGCCTGAAGCCCAGGCGCTGGTAGCTGAAGAGGCTCCCCGTCTTCCCCATGCCCGTGTAGACCTCGTCCACCACGAAAACAGCATCGTTGTCGTGGGCCAGGTCCCGGAGTTCTCTCAGGAAGTCCTCCCCCAGGGGCACTATGCCTGCGTGGACCATCAGGGTCTCGACTATTACCCCGGATATGTTCTCTTCCCTGAACAGACGACGCGCCTCGTGGAGGCCCGCTGGACCGGGTGGGATCTGGTGTATGTTGGGGTGCTCCCTCCCCAGGGTTATGAAGCTGGTCCAGGTGAGGAGCCCGTGGTAGGCGCCCCTCAGGGCTATGACGTCGCCCTTCTCCAGAAGGTGGTCGAGGAGGAGCTCGTTGGCCTCGCTCCCCGTTGAGGTGAAGGCGACCCTCGCCCGGGGTATTCCGGTGAGGCCTGCGAGCCTCTTGCTTAGGCTGAGGCAGGGGCGGTTCCAGGCCAGCATGCTAGTGTAGTGAACCAGCCGGGAGGCCTGGGTGGAGATGGCCCTCACCAGCTCGGGGTGGCCGAACCCCAGCACGTTTATGGACTCGGCGAAGTCCAGGTACCTCCTCCCATGCTCGTCCACCAGGTAGGGCCCCTCCCCCCTCTCGACTATTATGGGGAAGAAGGGCAGGCTCTCCTGCTGCGCCATGGCCACCACCCCCCGGGGTGCGGGAACGGTTTAAAATCCGCCGGGAGGCATATTTTAACGTGCCCGTCCCCCAGTGTGCGGGCGGTGCCCGGTCATGGAAGACGATGGCAAGGACATGGAACCCGTTGTCGAGGAGCTGGCATTCGTCAAGAAGGTTGCGCTGGGAGCCGTCATCCTCATACTCTTGGGACTGGCGGTCATCGCCTACGCCCTCCCCTGTCTCAAGGCCTACGGCCAGCCCCCCTACGCGGTGGAGGGCGCCCGGGTCGTCTACAGGGTAGAGGCGGCTGGGATTAACGAGACCTACACCCGCATAGTTGAGGTGACCCAGGCCAACACCACCCACATAACGCTCAGGGACCGCCTCGTGCACCCCAACGGCACGGTCATAGGGGAGGAGACCACCACGATAAAGCTCGACAGAAACACCTTCCTCCCCGGCCTGCCCCTAACCGAGCAACTGTACCCCCTGGGCCTCAAGACCATCGAGACCCCCTGGGGACCCGTCGCCGCCCAGCAGTACGTGGACCTGGGCCTGGGAGTCTACTACGCGATAGACCCCGAGACCATGATAGCCCTCGTCATAACACAGGCCGGGCCCCTGGGCCTGATAAACCAGACCCTCACCACCGCGGAGATCCCCCAGTCCTGCCCCCCGAGGTGAGGCCCCATGGTCGAGCACCGGGGCAACGTCAGGATGCACCTCAGGATATACGGGAGGGTCCAGGGCGTCTTCTTCCGGGCCCGGATGAGGGAAAAGGCCCTGGAGGAGGGCGTGAAGGGCTGGGTGCGCAACCTGCCCGACGGGAGCGTCGAGGCGGTGGTCGAGGGGCCCTGGGAGAGGGTACTGAAGGTCATCTGCTGGGCCCACCACGGGCCCCCGCTGGCCAGGGTGGAGAGGGTGGAGACCACCATCGAGGAGCCCACGGGGGAGTTCGAGACCTTCGAGATAAGGTACTAGCAAAGCGTGCACTCTGGGCTCTCGTATCACCCTGTGGTCATGGGCTTTTTCACGGGGTATGCATCCCCTGCGTGGTTGTTCTACACTACAATACCCGGGGTAGTGGGCCCCGGGTGGGCGTAAAAGTAAATATACTGGGCAGGTCAGAACACGGGGCTTGTGCATCCACGTAGATGTTCTTGTAGGGTGATGACACCTTGCCCAAGATACCCGTGAAGCTCGTCACATGGGATGACGTTGTGAACTGGACCCGCGAGCTGGCCAAGAGGATAAGGGACTCGGGTTTCCAGCCCGACGTCATAGTGGGCATTGCCCGAGGGGGAGTCACGCCCGCTAGGCTGCTCTGCGACTACCTGGGTGTGATGGACCTCCTCACGATCAAGGTGGAGCACTGGGTAGAGACCGCGGGGCACCTGGAGGACGCTGTTGTGAAATACCCCCTATCAGCCGACCTCTCGGGGAAGAGGGTGCTCCTCGTGGACGACATCTGCGACACGGGGAGGAGCATAATCGTGAGCCGGGAGCACATCGAGAAACACAACCGCCCCCGGGAGCTCCGGGTCGCCACGATGCAGTACATAGAGCCCGTCGCCCAGACCCAGCCCGACTACTACGTGGACACGGTGAGGGACTGGGTCTGGTACCTCTACCCCTGGAACCAGATGGAGGACACTATAAACCTCGCCAAGAAGATACTCCAAGAAAACCCCAAGACCCCCCTCACCCTAGAGGAGCTGGAGGAGAGGTTCCGCCAGGACTATGGCATAGACCCCCCCATACCCATGCAAGAGGCCGTTGAGGAGGCTGTGAGGAGGGGCATATTCCACCACGCGGACGGCAAGGTAAGGCTCGCGGAGATATTCATAATGTGATGATACATGATAATCTATGGCAACTGGTTTACTCTGTTACATCCATTCATTCCCTTGCTTCTTTTTACACGAACATGCCATATAGTGTTAAAAACCCCCCACAACCACCTTGGGATCCTTACTCGGTTGTTTCCACACCCATCATATAGGTAACGTGCGGAACCACCAAGCTAGTACCCAAGAGTAGTGAGGAGGAGTTTGAAGAGCTGGAGGCTGAAAATCCTCCTCTTAACAAGCTTCCTAACTGTTGTATAGACTATAGCAACCCGCTTCTCCTGGTTTGTCAGCAGGGGCGAATACCCGCTTATCCTGTCCAAAGAGATCATTGAGGCAGAGAACACGCCTCGCGCAGCCCTAGGGTTGTATTCTTTTTCCATGAAGTGCATGAGGAGCTCATCGAGGGCCTTGAATGTCTCTACTTCGAGGTTAAGCTCTCCTACCCCCCCACAGTACTCGAGCGTTTGTGGGCTACCATGTGGTTCACCTCCTCCCTGTTTTTAGTATAAATCCAGTATCATTTTTATGTTTTCATTTTATCAATATTATATAGTTTTCTAATTCCTCACCAAGCGGGAGTCAGGCATACCCTAGACCTCAATAAACACGAGGAAGTACCCTGACTATAAGCAGAGCTGAACTTAGCAAGTTTATCAGGTTAACGATTGTTGCCACAGGTTCTGCTGAGCTTGGATACGCGTGATATGATAGCGGGTGACGCCATATAGAAGACGAGTAAATCCCTGGGCGACATCTTTGGGACCCTCCGGGCTATGGAGTCTTGATTACCTTCGTCTATAAGAGTCGAAATTATCCGGGGATCCAGTATTCCCCTGCGGGCAACTCTCCTTAGGGTTAGGTAAATGCGTGCAGAGCATGGGTTCTCCCAGAAGCTAGGGTCATGCCCGTTCAGCTTCTCTAAGGCCAAGAGGGCTGCGCCTAGAAACTTACCCGCTATCTCGGGATCCTCCCTTTCCTCGAGAAAGTATCTAGCTAGCTGATCTGCGGCTTCAAGTATGTGGAGGTCCCAATTCTCATGTTTACCTCGTGTTGCTTTGGGTGTCATTACTTATAACCATGGGTGATAAATAACGAAGGTGGAATTAATTATGTCGTACTAATTTCTCTAATAACCCAGTTATATGTAAAGCTGGAGACAGTGGGGGACCTGTTATAGGGAATCAGGTGTTAAAACCTAGGCGGTTATATAAGGTCGCCTCAACCCAACACCTTGTTGGAACCATTGCTTTTGTTTACATGTGGTTTACTTTGTGTATTTCTTGATTATAT
>JALWDA010000084.1 GCA_027014955.1 Desulfurococcales archaeon
TGGGCTCCTCAAGCCAGGGTCAAAGGTGCTTGACATTGGAGTGGGCTATGGGAGATTCGCCATACCATTATCGAGTAGGAGGGGGGTCTGGATAGTGGGGTTTGACATAAGTAGCTCGATGCTAGCGAGGGCCCGGGCCAACAGCGGGGGAGTGGTGGAGCTTGTGAGGGGAGACGCGCACTGGCTCCCCTTTCGAGAAGGCTCCTTCGACGCCGCCTATAGCATCGCCACCCTATACTACCTAGCCCGGTGGGACAGGGTTATCAGGGAGGTCTCTAGGGTGCTCAGACCCGGGGGCCTCTTCGTGTCGGACTTCAGGGGACTCCACCCGAGGAACATCGTAAGGGAGGCCGTGGTAAGGCTATTGAGAGCCCTGCGCCTGAGTGGGGTTTGGAAATACTCCCATCCCCACAGGCTGACGAGAGTGGGTAGGGTCGTGCATGTTCTCGGCGAGAACGGTCTTGTTGTAAAAAACATACAGAGGAGGAAGTACAGGTTCTCAGTGGTCTCCCTCAAGTCCTCTGCTTGACGATCTTTATGAACTCCCTCATCCAATAGGGGTTGTCGGGCCAGGCCCTGCTCGTCACCAGGTTCCCGTCCACCACCACCTCCCTGTCCTCCCACTCGGCCCCAGCGTTCAGAACGTCGGGCTTCACCGCTATGTAGCTGGTGAGCCTCCTCCCCTTCAGAACCCCTGCAGCGGCCAGTATTAGGGGCCCGTGGCATATCGCCGCCACGGGCTTGTTGTTCTCGAAGAAGTGCCTGACCACCTCGAGCACCTTCTCGTTGAGCCTCACCCACTCGGGCATCCTCCCCCCGGGGATGACGAGGCCGTCATAGTCCCCGGGGTTGACCTCGTCTATGCCCTTGTTCACCCAGCCGAACCTGTAGCCGGGCTTCTCGGTGTAGGTTTCCCACCCGGGCTCGAAGTCGTGGACCACGGTGAATATGGTCTTCTTGCTCGGCGCCGCCACGTCGACCTGGAACCCCTCCTCCAGCAGCCTCCAGTAGGGGTAGAATATCTCCTGGGCCTCCGCCCCGTCGCCCGCGAGTATTAGTACCCGGGCCATGCTCCCACCATACGGGTATATGCGCGTCCTTATATAAAAACCTGGACCCCCGGCCCGCCTAGACCCTCCTCATCGCGACCAGGAGGTGGTTGCTCCAAACCCACACGTCAATAACGATGACCCCAAACGCCTCCGCAACCGCGGCGCTGGGCCAGGGGACCGCGACGCCCGCCGCCGCGGTTGCGGAGGCGTTTGGGG
>JALWDA010000085.1 GCA_027014955.1 Desulfurococcales archaeon
GCCTACAAGTGACCCTGGCCGGGCTGCTGCCAGAGGTCCTGGCAATAGGCTTGGCCGTGGCCCTAGCCGCGCCCCTGGCGGCGCATGTGGTGGGGGGTGCTCGTGTTCAAGAGGGGGTGGGACCCCGACAACATCTCCATCCCCCTCCTCACGAGCCTCGTGGATCTCCTGGTCATAGCCCTGGCTGTGGGAATGGATTAATACCCCCCAGGCCCAGACATATATACGCCGGCCCCACGTGCCGGCGTACGAGCATCTCCCAATCCCAGAGGGATGTGCCTTGGCATTGGCCTTCTCCGACAAGAACCCTGTGCTCTTAGACAAGGACACCCCCCTTCTGGAGACCACCCGCCAGATGACCACCCGGGGCAAGTACCATGCCCTCCTGACCACGGGAGAGGGGCGCCTCTGGGGGGTTCTGAGCATAAGGGACGTGGCGAAGGCACTCTTCGTACACGGTGAGGAAGGCATAGAGCTCGTGGAGGCGGGGAAGCTGGGGGGCATTCTCCAGAACCCCAGCCACAGGTACGCGGCCCACCCCCCCATTGCCTCCCCCTATGACATTAGCTTTGAGGAAGCCGTGAGCATAATGGTATTCAAGAACATTGGGAGCCTCCCCCTCATAGACAACCGGGGCCGCGTGATGGGGGCCCTTGACGAGAGGTACCTGATAAAGAGCATACCCGACTACACGGACCTGAAGGCCTGCGACATAGCCAGCTGGGGCCCGGTGGGCGTGGAGCCCGACGCTGACGTGGAGGAGGCTGTGGGTATCATGCTCTTCTCCAACATAAGGAGGCTCGTGGTGAGAGACGCCAGCGGCAACACTGTGGGCCTGGTCTCACTGCCCCTAATTGTAAAGTTCCTGACAAGCGAGGAGGTCATGGACAGGCTCCTGAGGGGAAGCCGCGAGCCAGTGGAGAGGCCCATCGGGGACCTGAGCCTTAAGCCCTGGGTCGTGGACTGTACCTACACGTTGAAGGAGATAGCTTCGATAATCTACTTCGAGCCCACGGGGGCCGTCCTCGTGAGGGACAATGGCCGGGAGGGCATTATTACGGAGAGGGACATGATGATAGCCCTGGAGGAGGAGCTAAACAAGTAGGGGTTAACTCGGGGGTAAAAACGGTATCCAACCTACTTGTTAACAGCCCCCGCGTTATGGGGGCTCAGCAGACCCTCATCCCCGGCTTCGCCTTTTCCTCGTCCTCTGCCACGAGGAGCACCGGCGTGTCGCCCGGGTCACATCCTGCCGCCAGGAGCATGCCCTCGCTCAGCTCCCCTCTCAGGCGGCGGGGCCTCAGGTTGGCGACCACGACTATGTACTTCCCCACGAAGTGATCGGGCTCATAGTGCTCCGCGAGCCCCGCTATTATTTGCCTCTCCCCGAGGGGCCCCAGGTCTACCTTTAGCTTGAGGAGCTTCTTCGCCCCTGGCACCCTTTCGGCGCTCTTGACCCTGGCTAGGCGGAGGTCGAGCTTTGCGAAGTCCTCGTATTCTATCATCTCCTTGGGTTCCGTGACCATAGTGGATCCCACATTACAATTCTACTCTGTGAACCAATTGCGACATGGGCATGGCTTTAATAAGCCACCCCATCCTTTATAAACCCAAGCCAACACAGCCACTTAACAAGCTTGGTAATAGTATTACCTGGTCACCCTGGTTTTTCCCTTAATCGTATTTTTTCCACCTGGTTTTACCCGGAACTGTCCGTATTTTCGGCGTATTTTTAAAAACTCTGTAAATATAACCACTTATCCGGGGCATGACATATTAACACTCTCCAAGTACCCTTTTCTCATGGTTTATATTGTAATGTATACGGTGGGATTTCTGTGGGACGGTAAAATCATCCTCGTTTAAAAGATTTTGTGATAATTTTTCCAAGTATGAAAAAAGTAACTCACAAAAGCTCCATCATATTTAAAATACCTGATCACTTTAAAGCGTTTCCTTTATATACCCATTGCGCTTTTTCTTGGTAACGAAGCACACTCTCCTCCGGGAGGGTCACAGCACCTGGAGGGAGATGACAGGGCCAATGCTCGTAGGCCTGCAGAACCTGCTCTACGCGGACAAGGTTCTTCTCCAACAGGTTCTCTACAGGGAGAACCCCGAGGTCAAGAAGCTTTTTGAGGAGGCCCAGAGCCTCGAGGATGCGCGTGGGCGCTTCTACGCCTACCTCAGCCAGAGGGAGCTGGAGGTCAGGGACAGCGACACCGACCCCATGCTACGCTACCAGGCCCTCTACGCAATTAATGTTCTAAAGAACATGATAAGCAAGAGCAGCGAGAAGCTCGCGGGATTCAGCACCCTAGAGTACCTCTGGAAACTCTTCAGCAAGGGAGCCGATGCAGCGGGTGTTAACGAGGACTTCATACTCGACGTCATCCACCTCTTCCGCGCCGTGCGCCTGGAGGCAGACTTGTACCCCGCTCCCTTTGCCCAGAACCTGGGGTTCTTCGACTTCTCCAAGATAAGGGGACGGAGGGCTGGTATCGAGAGGAGCGACTACCTGGACCGTCTGTGGAACAGGATACAGGGCTACCTGGACCGCTACCCCACTGGTCTTGACAAGGATGTTATCGAGAGGAGGATTAGGCATAAGAAGGCCATACTCGACGCCCTTGGGGGCACGCTGGACGACTGGGACGACTATGTCTGGCAGTACCGTAACATCATGAAGACCAAGGAGAAGGTCGACGCCCTGAAGGACGTTCTGAAGATAAGCGACGAGGAGTACCAGAACATACTCAAGGCTATAAGGTTCCGCATACCCTTCGGGGCCCCGCCCTACTACCTGAGCCTCATGGACCCCGAGTTCCCCTGGAAGTACGACTACCAGATACGCAGCCAGATATTCCCTCCCACCCACTATGTGCGCATGATGCTCCAGCATAGGGAGGACCGGAGCTACTACTTCGACTTCATGGGCGAGCACGACACCAGCCCCCACGACGGGATAACTCGGAGGTACGTCATGATAGCCATCATGAAGCCCGCCGACACCTGCCCCCAGATATGCGTCTACTGCCAGCGCAACTGGGAGCTGGAGGAGGCCTACATCAGGGGGGCTATCAGCAGCAAGAAGGAGATTGACAAGATGGTCGAGTGGTTCGCGGAGCACCCCGCGATAAGGGACATATTGATAACTGGCGGTGACCCCTTCATAATGAGGGACCACCTGATAGACTACATCCTCAAGAGGCTAAGCGAGCTCGACCACCTCGACAACATAAGGTTCGGCACCAGGGTGATAATCAACAGCCCCATGCGCGTGACCCCGGAGCTGGCGGAGATAATAGGAAGCTACCTCGAGCCCGGTAAGAGGAGCATAACCGTATCAACCCACGCGGACAGCGCCTACGAGATAACCCCCGAGGTCGCCCAGGCCGTCTCCAACCTCAAGAAGAACGGCATAGGCGTCTACAACCAGCAGGTCTACACCTTCTGGGTGAGCAGGAGGTTCGAGACCTTCAAGCTCCGCATCGCCCTCCGCAAGGTGGGCATAGACCCCTACTACAGCTTCTACCCCAAGGGCAAGCACGAGACCCTCGACTACCAGATACCCGTGGCAAGGCAGATACAGGAGCGCAAAGAGGAGGCCCGCCTCCTGCCAGGAATCTTCAGGACAGACGAGCCCATATTCAACGTGCCCCGCCTGGGCAAGAACCACCTCATGCGAATGCAGGACCACGAGCTCATAGGCATAAAGCCCGACGGCCGCCGCGTCTACATGTGGCACCCCTGGGAGAAGAACATCAACCACGTCAAGCCCTTCGTAATGCCAGAGCTAGTCACCATAGCCGGGTACCTGAGGAGGCTCAAAGAGAAGTTCGGAGACGACCCCGAAGAATATAAGAGCATATGGTACTACTATTAAGGAACGCGCTATTGATTCCTGTTTGTTGAGAGTTTTTCTTTTTGCCTTATACAGTCCTGTTTGTTAATATTATCGTGCATGGTTTTCAGCGGAAATCAATAATGTTCTCTTTAGTTTTTAATGCAAGTCATCTAGTGTATACAAGTTGATGCTTCAGATTTATAATTAAATTTCATATGAGTAGCATTACCTTTATCTTTTCGCTCTCTGCTACCTGTGCCTGTTTTACATCACTGGTAACGAGCTGTGCTCTCCGTTTACGAGCTTGAGCTATGTAGAGTGAGTCGTATATCGCTATACCGTGCTTTAGTGATATGCTGAGGGCTGGTTCAAGGTATTTGTCTTGAGATTCAAGCTGTATAACCTTGGTTTCAAATATCCTTAGAAGACTCTTCAGAAGCTCGTGTGCACTATTGTGTGAGATATGCTTTTTAAGATGGCTTTGTTTCCAGATTGCGTTAGTTACTTCTTTGATTATTAGCGGTATTGATAGCAAGGGCCTGTTATTTAGAAGCATGTCTCTCACATTATTCCAGCCTGGTTCCATTAGAACATATTTTGCTAGAACAGACGCATCAATGACTTTCACGGTCTTCTCTCACCAGTTTTGCTGCAGTTCCAGGCGGGCTAGGCTTTACTATCTTCCTTATAAGGTTATCAAGTTCCAATACCGCCTCTCGCTGTTCTTCTTCTGCAACCCTTTTCTCTATGAAACGTCTTATCTCTTCGCTCCAATTGACCCGGTTCCTTAGTTTGTCCATACGTTCTTTGAGTTCGCGTGGTACACGGAGAGATAATGTCGTACTCTTCATGTACTACACCCTAACCTTTTTGTTGAATACACTATTGTACTACTTAAGAGGTATGATAATATATTATTGTTGCACATTGTCTAGCCATCTTAAAGATCCTTTATTTCGATAGCAATAGAGCACATATTGGACAAGACACATACAATCCTAGGCAACAAAGACATGATGAGCACAAAATCACTCCTATCTTACCTCAATCCACATGGCATTGCATACTGTATTCTTTATCAAATGACTTTCTCGAAGTGAATGTACTCGGCTTGTATAAGCCCTCGGCTTTTGACGTATAGGGTGGCCCCCGGGGCTAGGCCTAGGAGAGGCGAATAGGTGTAGACAACTGCCTCCTTGAAGCCCTCGTCCCTCGCCGAGGACAGCAGGCGGCACAACAGGGCCCGTCCTATGCCCTTGAGCCTGTAACTGGGCGTTACCGCGACGCCCGCCAGCCACGCTATTTCTCTGGTCCTACGGGAGTGGGGTGCGTACCCGGCTGCCCCAACGGGTTTTCCCTCTTGTATTG
Source organism: Desulfurococcales archaeon (assembly GCA_027014955.1). Lineage (GTDB taxonomy): Archaea > Thermoproteota > Thermoprotei_A > Sulfolobales > Fervidicoccaceae > JALTXS01. The sequence continues at coordinate 5,216 of JALWDA010000085.1, forward strand.
CCACGTGCCACCGGTGTGGGTTATCCTCCACCCATCTCCTAATCTCCTCCAGGCCCCTCTGGGGGCCTCCCTCGTCTAGGGTTATCCACCAGTCCCAGTGGGTGGAGAGGCCCTCGAGGAAGGCCCTTGCTATGGCCTGGGGGTCGCCTGCCTCCGAGGCTCTCATGATTGACAGGTAGGGCTCAGGGTCTGCGCATGTATTCTCTGTCACGCGTAGGAGCCACCTGACCTTGAGTATCCTCCGCCGGGGCTGGAGGCCCAGTGGGGCCACTGCCTCCATGACGCTCGGTACTCCCAGGGCCACTATCCGTATGATTTTTCCCGAGGGCGCGGTTGTGTACTGTGAGAGTATGTGTCTGAGGAGAGCTTCAAGCGCCCTGGGATAGCTGTTGTCCACGGCTAGGTTCCTAAGCTCCACCACACCCACGAGCGTCTGGAGGGAGGCGAAGGCAAGGGGCTCCCCTCCCGCGAAGGCAGCCAGAGAGTAGTCCGACCTCTCTACCATTTGCCTAACAACCTCTCCATCGATGTCCTCTAAGCCCCCATACGTCTCCCTGAGCAGGCCCAGCAGCGGTTCCACGTTATCGGCCGTGACTCTGGCGAGACGGATACCCTGCCTCACTCTAGGTCCCCGGGAGATTGGTTCCTCAAAAACTAGTCGCACGGGCCCTACATATGCGTGTCCTCCCCGAACGCAGGACCCTTGCCCTTGCGTAAGCCTGAGAATCCCCAGCTATCCTTCACACGGAGTTAGGCCTCCAAGGGTAGGCACATAGGGGGTAAAGTTATAAGCTTGAATGGACCCCCATCTTACAAAACCCCGTGGGGGGAGGGGCATGGACAGGAGAACCCACGCCGCCCGGGGGCCCTGGAGGCCCGAGGAGGAGCCCCGGAGCATGGATGTGGAGCCCCCCATACACATAAGCAGCGTGTACAGGTACCCACCCTACGAGAAGCCCCTCCGCCCCCGAAAGGGTGAGGTCAAGTACGGGCGAGAGAACAACCCCACCGTTATGCTCCTCGAGGACCAGTTCGCCCGCCTAGAGGGAGGCGACTGGGGCCTGGCCTTCAACTCGGGCATGTCCTCCCTATCCACACTCCTACTCTTCCCCGGTACGCAGAGAAGAGTGGTTCTCCAAAGAGTTGTCTACGGGGCCACCCGGAGCCTTGCGGAGAAGCTCGCCGAGCGCACCGGGTCCAAGGTGGTTCTCAGGGGACCCCCCTGGGAGGAGCTCCTCCACGAGGTAGCTGGGGGCGACCTCGTGCTATTGGAGACCCTGGGCAACCCCACCCTCAGGATCCCCCCACTGGACGAGCTCGTCGACCGTTGCGAGCAAAGGGGTTGTAGGCTTATTGTGGACAACACAATGGCCAGCCCCGTTCTACTCCGCCCCCTGGACCATGGAGCGGGCCTCGTGGTTGAGAGTGCGAGCAAGTACATAGCGGGCCACAACGACGTCCTCGCTGGCCTGGTTGCGGGGCGGGGGGAGGAGGACTACCAGGCCCTTTGGGAGGGCCGCAGGCTCCTGGGCACCCACCTCCAGCCCATGGACGCCTTCCTGGTCATGAGGGGGCTCAAGACCCTCTTTGTGAGGGTGAGGGAGGCCAGCCGGAGCGCCCTCGTGGTGGCGGAGTGGCTGGAGGCCCAGGATGACGTGGAGAGGGTCTACTACCCCGGCCTGGAGACGCACCCGGACCACGACAACGCTCTCACCCTATTCAGGGAGGGCCTGTTTGGAGCTGTGGTGAGCTTTGAGCTCCGCGGGGGCAGGAGGAGGGCCGAGGCCTTCCTAGAGTCCCTCCGACTCGTCATACCCACCGCGAGCTTCGGAGGGGTGGAGACCATGGTCTCCTACCCCTACATGGCCAGCCACCGGAGCCTGGGGGAGGAGGAGAAGAGGCTCCTGGGCATAACCCCGGGCCTCCTCCGCCTGAGCGTGGGCCTGGAGGACGTCCGCGACATTATCTACGACCTGGAGACCGCCCTCAAAGCCTCCCGCAGAGTTGTCGGGGGTGACTAGCGTATGGTGGACTGGCTCCCCGGCGAGAGGATAGGCCTCGCAAGGCCCCCCCGGAACCGCGAAGAGCTAGAGGACCTCCTTGGCCAGGAGTATGACCTGGCAGTATCCCTCCTCACAGACGAAGACGAACCCGGGGTGTTCGAGAACATCGAGGCCCTCCACCACGCCCTCGCCCAGAGGTCAAAGAAGCTGGTGAGGCTCCCCGTACCCAGCGGGAGGCCCCCGAGTGTGGAGGAGGGAATGGCCCTCCTCCACATGATAGACGAGGCTCTCAAGAAGGGGGGCCGGGTCCTCATAATGTGTGGCAGGGCCTGGGGTAGGAGCGCCTGCCTCGCTGCAGGATACCTAGTGCTGAGGGGGTGGAGTGCCGAGGAGGCCCTCCGCCTGGTCGAGCAGGAGGCGCTGAGGAGGGGCGAGAAACCCCCGGGTGAGGAGCAGAAGCCCTTCCCCCACATGGTTGAGAAGGCTCTCAAGAGACAAGGCGCCTGCGCCTAGTCTACACCTTGACTTCTAGGCTTGTTGCCTTCACTCATTCTCAGTCTCCCCAATGCATCCATTTAACTGTTCTTGTAATCATCACCCAAATCATGAGGACCAACTGTTCCTGAAACCTGTTCCCAGCCCTAGTACGCCCCCTCCGCCAGGGCAGGGCGAGGGGGTGTTCCAACCCCTCGTACCAGAGGTTACAGGGGTCCCTTTTATAGGATAGAACCCTTCTCCTCCACCAGTAGCCCCGTGGAGGGGCAAGGAGCTGGACAATGGGGTGTGAAAGCATGGTAGCGAGAAGCATATACAGGGCTTCGAGGAAATTCGCCTGGATAGCCCTCGGTCTTTCCATAACAGCGTATGTAACGGGCTGGGTGCTGCTCAACAGCTTCGCAACCCAGGTCGTCATAGAGCCCATTAAGGGGGTACTGCTGGTGCTGGACCGCAATTTCCTGAAACTACTACACTATGCGATAATTCCGGCGACTGGCATACTCGCAATAGTTATACACATGCTGCCCACTATATACGCTAGGGCCAACCGGATAAGCCTGCCCGCCAACTCTCGGAGGATCCTTGCAAACGCCGTTGCGGGAACAGTGCTTGTTGCGGGCCTCGCACTCTCGTTCATAGTAGTCCAGAATGGCCTTGCCGCGGTGGCGCCGTTCGACACAACAGCCCTCCCCCAGGACCAGCAGTTAACCACGCCCCTACTAATAAACACACTACCAATCACGGCTCAGAGCCCACAGCAGGCTGCCGTAACCATACAGGATAGGTTCCTCTTCTCCAAGGAGCCCCAGACTCAAGCACCCTTAGGCACTGCAGCTACCCTGACAACCACCTACACGCCGGCGAACACGCCAGACCAGACAAGCACGGACACCAGCGGCAATAATACTACAACCATTCAAGCCGCCCCCACTGCAACCCAGGCCCCCGTGGCGATGCAGGGAATAACCCTAACACTAACACCCGAGGAAGTGGCCAAGCACAACACTCCCCAGAGCTGCTGGCTTATAGTCAACGGGAAGGTGTATGATGTAACAAACTACATAGCCCTCCACCCCGCGGGCGCGAGGCCAATCCTAGAATACTGCGGCAAGGACGCCACCCAGGCCTTTGCCGCCTACCATAGCAGCAGAGCCTGGAGCCTCCTCGAGTACTTCTACATAGGCGACCTCGGCGCAACCATAACCCTGGCCTCAAGCAGCCCCCAGGGCTCGGGATATGCGATACCCGCTTCAACGGCCAACAACTTCACCACAACGGTACCCAACATGGGCCAGGAGACCCAGACGCCCAACCCGCTCGTGCAGGTACCACCACCTCCTCCACCGCAGGTGCTACAACAGGCCTATTATGGATACGACTATGATGACGACTACTACGAGGAGTACGATGACGATGATTACGGTGAGAATGTGCTGGGCCTAAAGTACTACGATGACGACGAATGGGATGAAGATGAAGAAGAGTGGTATGACGACTAGCCCACTCGTTTCAACCCAGCCCGTTAGAGGAAAGGGATTGTTTTTATCCAAAAACCTGGAAGAGCCACCAAGGCGGGGTGCCTAGCTTCTACCCCTCACAAGCTCCTCCAAGAGGGGGCGTATCTCGGTTATCCCGATGGTGCCCCTGTGCCCCTTCTCCAGGGTGCCCTCGGGGTCGTATATCGCCAGGACACCAGTCCAGTCGTGGACCATGTCGTCGGGGCCCCGGTCGTTCTCCTCGAGGTAGGGGCTGGGCCATCCCAGGGTTCCCGCGGGCCTCCAGTCTAGGTTGTCAAGGTAAACCATCAGGTCGGGGGCATCACCATTGACCTGGGGGTAGACCTCATGGGGGCGGTGCACTATGTTCCTCCAAGCCTCACCGTTGGGCCCTTTTATCGAGAGAAGCTCGCCCCTCAGCTGCTCCACTACATCCTCGTAGTCCCGGGGCTCCACGGTGCCCTGGGGCTCCCTGCCCTTGAGGTTTATGAATACCCTGCTATAGTAGCCCCCCCAGGCCCATGCCAGGGTCTTGCCCCAGTCCACCATCTCGGGCTCCAGGTCAACACCGGGCCTGCTGGGCTCCTTCTTGAGGGCTAGGTACCCCCTCTCTATGAGCCACTGGTTTAGGGCGAAGGCCCCCTTCATGGCCTTGGCGCCGTGGTCTGACACGACAACGATTATGGCGTCGGGGGGTATCTTCTCCCTTATCCTCTCGAAGCCCCGTGCCAGGAGCTGGTAGAACTCGGGGATGACCCTGCTGTACCTCTCGTGCCACTCGTAGCGGGGGTGGTTCTTGTCATAGTATCTCCAGAACGCGTGGTGGACCCGGTCCACGCCTATCTCCATGTAGACCATGAAGTCCCACTTCCTCGAGGCGGCCAGGTGCTCCACTACCCGGAGGTGCTGCTGGGTCATGTGGAGCAGCTCCCGCGCCACCGCGTCCTTGTCGTGGCTCCTGTAGACAATGTCGAAAATCATGGGGCCGAACCGGGCCTCTATCTCCCGCTTGAGCCATGGGGGGAAGGTATATGGCTTCTCGGGCCCGGGAGTGGTGAAGTCCGTGACCAGCCACCCGTGCACGGGCTTGGGCGGGTACGTGGGGGGGACGCCGAAGACCCCCACTCTCAGCCCCTTTTTGCCCAGGTCCTCCCACAGGGTGGGGTACCGGACGTGCCTCGAGTTGACAATGTATGTCCCGAACTCCCCGGGCCTCCTATGGCGGAACCCGTATATCCCCAGCTCCCCTGGGGTCTTCCCGGTGAACATTACCATCCAAGCCGGGACAGTAATGGGGGGGTATGAGGACCTCATGTCAAACCTGAGGGACTCGTCCACAATCTCCCCAATAACTCCCAGGTCAACCCCATCCCGCTCATAGACTATGCGGGGAGGAGCAGAGTCCAAACCCAGCACAAACACCCTCCTAGCCATCAAGCCCACCCCACACGACGCATAGGTCACGCGAACCCCAACCATGAAGACACTGGCGGGCAGGAAGCCCACCCTGCGCAAACCGAGCCCACACGGGGCCCTGGAAAAACCTTGCTAAGCATGGTTACATCCACCCAAGCGGTCCTCCAAAACCCTCAGCACTGCATCAAGAACCCTCTCCACACACCCCCTAGCAAGGGGGCACTCCGCGACAGCAACACTGTCCTTGCCCCCCGCGCTGGGCGCCAGGCTCCTCAGGACACCCACCAGCCAGGCCCCCACAGGGAGATGGGGCGAACGCGTGTACACGTAGGCCCTTCCTAGGGGGGGCACCCGGTCCACAAGCACTATTACGTCCAGTCCCCTCTCTGAGGCCAAGGCGCGGCCCACGCTCGATGTAATGTATGCGTTGGACTCCCTAACCCACACCCCCACCCTTCCCCGAACGCAGTTCAGGAGAATCTCGGGTTCCCCTTTTACAGCTTCCTTGACAGTCCTTTCCAAGGATGCGGCTCTCCGCTGCAGCCCCTCGTCACCCAAAAGCTCCCCTAGGTCACCCCAGGCGAGCCTTAGGGTGTACTCCTCCACGCAGGCCCTGTCAAGGGTCTTGTAGCAGGAGTCCAGGAGCTGGGAGAGCCTATAGGCTTCCTCGGGGGACAGGCGTGAGGGCCTCAGGAGCCCCTCGAGGACTCCCCTCAGGACTCCCCTTAACGCCCTGTGGCCCAGGTCACCAAGTAGGCCCAAGGCAACCAAGGCCCTCACCTGGGGGTCCCTAGGGTCTCCCAAGACGTGCCTGTAGAGCACCCAGGTGGTGGAGGGGCTCTCCTCCTCTCCTCCTTTGGTAATGACGGCGGCGGGGTTGCACCACCATTTGAGCCACTTGGGGTATCCTGTTCGGTGGTGGTCGACCACGTGGAGCTCCTCCCCACCTAACCCCTCTAGGGGTTGTGGGGGCCAGCTTATACCATAGTCTAGCACCAGGAGCCTGAACCCTCGTTTCTCCACTGTGTCGCCCAGGGCTTCCACGACGGCCTGGGGTGAGAAGGAGCCTATCCGGGGAGTGGTGGCACGGGTCTCGGGCTCGTGGTTTTTTCCTCTGCGGGCTCTTATCACGAGGGCGGCGGAGGCCATTCCATCGGTGTCCCAGTGGTGCACCACGTGGAGGGGGGTCTGGGGCTCGAGTATCCTCTCCCCAAGCACCCTGCAGGTAAAGCTGGCGTTACTCTGTGAAGGGGTTGTCAAACTCCATCACAACCCGGGCGACTTCCCTGCGCATCATGGTCTCGGGGGGCATCTGCTTGCTGGCGAGTAGGCTGCGCAGCTTGGTGCCGCTTATCCTTATGCGGTGCTCGTCGCCGTGGGGGCATATCTTCTCGTTGACCATACCCCCGCACTTGGTGCAGTAGAAGCTCTCCCTTATGAAGAGGGGGGTTATCCCCAGGTCGGGGAACTCCCTGAAGATGTCCCAGGCCTCGTAGGGCCCATAGTAGCTCCCTACCCCCGCGTGGTCTCTCCCCACGATGAAGTGGGTAGCACCATAGTTCTTCCTAACGATGGCGTGGAACACCGCCTCCCGGGGGCCCGCGTACCTCATCTGCATACGCAGAACGCTCAGCACAACGCTGCCTGGGGGATAGTAGTGGCGTATGAGCTCCTCGTAGGCCCTTATTATGACCTCGTCCCTGAAGTCCCCCGGCTTCTTCCACCCCACCAGGGGGTGTATAAGGAGCCCGTCGGTGAAGGTAAGGGCGGCCTTCTGCACGTACTCGTGGCCCAGGTGGGGCACGTTCCTCGTCTGGAAGGCAACAATGGTCCTCCAGCCCCTCTCCCGGAAGAGCACCCGGGTCTCTATGGGCCAGAGCCTCAGGGCCTGGAAGGGCTCGGGGGGCTCCTCCAGTAGCTCCAGCCTCCCCCCCACGAGGAGGCCCCCCATC
>JALWDA010000086.1 GCA_027014955.1 Desulfurococcales archaeon
GCCCTGGGCGACACGGGAGCATACGGAGCCCATGGCCTGACGGTGCTCAGCAACGTCGGCTCCAAGACCCTGGGGCTGCTACGCACCAAGAACATGCGGTCCCCTCGCCCCGCCGCCCACACCCACCACCACGCTGGGGTAGAGCCCCGGGGTGTCATTGGGGCCTGCGTATACCACTTCCGCCTCCACCCTGTTGGCCTGGAGAGCGTTCTCTATCGTGGGACGATGGATGGGGGAGAGCTCGTAGACTAGCATACGTGTGGGTGACTCGTGCCTCCATATGTTCGCCAGGGCTATCGCGGCCAAGCTGGTGGCGAGGCTAGCCCTCCCCGTGACCACCACTGCCCTTGCCTCTCCCAGCCGTTTTAGGAGACTCACAGCGCTCAATCGAACCACCTCTCAGGGCAACCATCCTGTAGGCTATGAGAAGCAGGGCGAGGGCCCTCAGGTAGGAGGCCAACGCTGGGGCAGATAGGGGGTCGAGGGCGCCCTGCGTCTCGAGCTTGAACAGTTGCTTCATGAGCTCCGTGCTCGAGAACCACAGGAAGACCACCAGTGAGTTGGCGACATCCATTGTGAGGAGGGGTATGAGCTGGCTCCTCCCCAGGACCAGCACCAGGGGGGCGAGGAAAACCAGCCACTGGGGAAGCACGTTGGGGAATAGGGCCGATGCCACAAGGAGGCCCGCGGCCATGGAAGAGACGCGGCAACGTATCTTCGAGGAGACGTAGAGAGCTAGGAGCAGGGAGATTACCAGCAAGGCGGGGTAGGTGTACTGCTTGTAGGGGAGGAGGAGCCCCACGCCCACTGTTTTGGGAGTGTCCAGGAACAGTGCTAGCCCCCGGAGCCACTCTCCGGGCCCCAGGGCCATGGAGAGGAACGAGGCCAGGGTAAGAGAAGCCAGCGCGAAGCCCGCGAGCGCCATCCTGTCCCTCAGGGCCAGGAACAGGGGGGTGAATACGAGCATGAATGGATTGCCCGCCGCCAGCCCCATGGATATGCCCGCGGCAAGGCTGTTCCCCTCCAGCCACAGGTTGAGCCCTAGGGTGAACAGGAAAAGGCTAACACCGCTCCCATCATAGGCCCCGTATATGGCGAGGGTTAGCAGGAGGGGATAGAAGAAGAGACGCGGCCTCCCACCCCGGGCCTCCATGTGGGCCATCAGTATCCTCGCCTCGTTGGCGAAGAGCAGGAGCCCCGCAAAGTCTAGGAGAAGCAGGTAGTCCCCAGACACACCCAATGCGGCGAAGAGGAAGCTTAGGGCACCCTGGGCCCCCACCAGCCGCCCCGGCTCGGTGCTTAGGGCTCCCTCTTTCCAGGCCATCCACCTTGCGTCGCTGAACAGCTTAACCTCCTGCCCCACATCCCAGTGGGCCACCAGCGAGAAGGCAGCGACCGATATCACCAGCCAGAACAACACACGCCTCCTGAAGGGCTCCCAGAACACCAGCCGCCAAAGGAACACTAGTTCCCGCGGGGGCCGGTAGAGCCCCAGCCCTCCCAGGGCCCATGCGCGGGCCACCTCCCAGGCCAGCGAGAGAGACGCGCTTACCAGTTGAGACCTGAGGAATAGGACGACCACCGCGACGGGCAGGGCCTGGTAGAAGAGGGGCGCCGCCTGTGTCATGTAGAAGCTGTACAGGGTCCTGTTGCCCATGATGAAGACTAGGGCGAAGCCCACCATGAAGCTCCCTATAGCGGGGAGGATTTCGGCAGCACCCTCATCCAGCCTCCTCCTAAGCCTGCGGGAGAATAGCAGAGGGGAGAGGAGGACCAGGGTCGCGAAAACTGGCACGTACACTACAGGAGACCCCCGGGCAGGGACATCAGGGTCAAGGTGCAGGTAGAAGGGGCTCCACCCGAGCACCCAGTCCAAGGGGGTGCTCGTAGCTGGGCCCTCGGGCCTGCTAGTAGTGTGCCACTTGAGGGCGTTCACGAACTCCGAGACCATCCTCCCCGGGCCGAAATACATGAGGTAGGGGAGATACACTGGCACGCTTACAGCCACGAGCGGGAATAGTATGGTCATAAGCGCTCTTAGGGGAGGGTATCCCCTGAACCTCAGGGCCACGTATATTGCGGGGAGTATGAAGAGCCCACTGTACTTTACCATGCCAGCCAGGGCAGTGAATAGGAGCGCCATCCGCGGCTTCGAGTAGGCGAGGGAGAGGCCCGCAAGGGCCGTGAAGAAAGCCAGGTGGATGTCGAGCATGGCCACGGAGGCGAGCCTAGTGGTGAGGGGATCATAGTAGGCGGCGAGTGCCGCTAGGAGGCCGCCCCCCAGGCCAACGAGGCGGTAGCCAGCTAGTGCGGCTATAACAACTATAAGCCCCGCCTCGATTATCCCGGGGACCCTCCAGCTGAGAGGCCTGTCACCGAGGAGGTACATGGAGAGGCCGATTATGTACTTGCCCAGGGGAGGGTGCTCCAAGTTGTAGTACCGGTCGATATCCTTCTTGTCCGCATAGGGATAGCCTGGGACAACCTTTGTGACCCCGGGTATATCTTCGAGAACATTCACACCACCCGCGCCCGGGGGGAGGGCGACAGCTATGGCCCTAGCCTCCTTGTAGTCATCCTTGAGGACAAGCCCCCCCACCTGCTCCACGTGTCCCCTGACCCGCTCAAGCGTGGCCGTGTCCGCTGTGAAAACCGTGTAAGCTAAGCTCCCATTGACCTCATAGCGAGGCGCGAGCCCCAGGATGTCATATAGTATGGTACGGGCGCTCGTTACGTACCATACCTCGTCGCTAACGTAAGTGTCAAACTTATCATGGCTCGCAAGCTCGTAGGCCTGTAGGGCTTTCAACCCCGCGAGCACCAGCGCAGCCAGGAGTAGCAATGCGAGGGCTGACCGCCCCCTGTATGAAAGCAGACCCTCAACGGCCCCCACAACCGATGCTAGTCTGCGCCCATCCTCCCCCGGGGCTCCCTGCAATAATCAACACCGCCTCCAAATTCTGGTCGCTCGTGGTTTAATTAGGGTGCAGTAACCGTTATTGGCTTCGGGTCAATTTTATAATGTCCTTAATATACTGTATAATGTACACCCGACGCTTATACAATACTGAAAGAATAACACCGCCTTCTTCAAGGGGTGTGGGAATTTGTACACGGGGAAGAAGAGGGACGAGGCAAGGCTCGACGAGACCGATCAGAAGATACTCGCCCTCCTCAGCGAGAACGCCAACGCGAGCGTCAAGGAGATAGCCATGCAGGTGGGCATCCCCCTGTCAACGGCCTTCTCCCGCATAAAGAGGCTCGAGGAAAGGGGCATAATACGGGGCTACACGATAAAGGTCAACCCCGGAGCCCTGGGCTTCACCGTGACCGCGGTCATCCACTTCTCGGTTGACGGCCCGTACCTGGAGGAGATAGAGCAGACCCTGGCCAGCCACCCCAACATAGTCGCCCTCTACGATACCACGGGGGAGTTCGACATAATAGCCATCGCCAGGTTCAGGGACATCGACGAGCTGGACCACTTCATTAAAAGCGTCCTCAAGAACCCCAAGGTCAAAAAAACCATAACAAGCGTGGTGCTTAGGGTCGTCAAGGAGAACTACCCCGGCATACCTACCATAACGCAGAGATAACCCCCACACCGAGGTAGCCCCCATTGCCCTCCCGGCATGGGAGGTTCGAGAAGTACAGGAAACTGGCCGTGGCCCTGGCCCTGGTTGCCTCCGCGGCGGGGGTCCTCGCGTACACTCTCACAGGCGAGACCAGCCACCTAGCACTTTCAATCCTGTGGGGCGTACTAGCCCTTGCCAACCACCGTATGAAGCTAGGCTAGGCCAGGCCAAACTAATCCAGGAAGACTGGGGATACACGTGTTAATGGCGAGAGCATTAACATGGACAAAAACCCGGGGAAGAGCCATCCCACAGCCGGGTTGGAAGAAGGCTTGCCGATGGAGCCCGGTCCCGGCTCGGGGACCCCTGCGAGCCCTCTCGGAGCTCACTGGAGTCCCCGACGCGGCTAGCTTAACTTCCGGGATCTGACGAGTCCGGGTGTTGCCTAGCCGCTATGGCCGGGCCGGGCAATTCATCTCTAAACTTCTCCTGGGTTTAATTAAGGTATCGTAGCATGTCATGTGCGCGTTTTTAATAGGGGGTGTAGGCTTAGTGCTAGAGCGTGCCCGGCGAGCATGGCCCACGGGCGGGGATTGGAAGGCATGGGAGAGCGCGTGGCGAGGGGGTTCAGGCTCCTCGAGCGGCTGGCATCTGCTAGGGCTGTCGCAACCGACCTCGACGGGACCCTCACGGTTGACAGGCGCTCCTACACGCTCCCAGTGGAGGCTATAGAGGCGCTCAGGATGCTCAGGGAGAGCGGGGTGAGAGTCTTCCTCGTGACCGCTAATGGGTTCCCCATATCAATGGCCCTGGCCAAGTACGTTGGCTTCGACGGGCTCGTTGCGGAGAACGGCTGCGTTGTAGCTCTCCCCGAGCCCCTCTACCCCCTCAGGCTCCTAAGGCTATGCGATGATAACTATAGGTGGCTGGCCCGCGAGATTGCCGAGAGATTCAGCGACCTCGTCGTCGAGTCCTGGCAGAACGACTTCCGCCTCTGCGACTACGCGGTCGTTTCTAGGAGGAGGGGAGAGCCCCACGGGCCCATAATGGAGAAGATAAGGGGCTTCCTCCGAGAGAAGGGTCTCGAGGAGAAGGTGAAGCTGGTGAGCAGCGGGTATGCAATACACATTGCCCCAAGCAACTGTAGCAAGCTGAGGGGCTTAGAGGTTCTGCTAAGGGAGACCGGGATGGAGCTGGGAGAGGTTGTGGGGGTGGGGGACAGCTCCCTCGACCTAGAGTTCGTTAAGGCCTGTGGTGTCTCAGTCGCGGTCGCCAACGCTGATGACGAGCTCAAGGCGGGCGTGGACATAATAACCGAAAAGCCAAGCGGACAGGGGTTCAGCGAGCTCGCGAGCCTCATCATAGATGCTAGGAAGCTATTCCAGAGGACAGTGGAAAACAGGGAGAAGTAGCCCTACAGCTCCCGGGGTTTCAGGGCCTCGGCCACGACCACCTCGTACTCCCCATAATGCCTGGAGGCAACTCCCTCAATAGCGTCCCTAACAGGCTCCTCCTCCCCCCGCCTCACGAGCGCGAATATGCTGGGCCCGGCTCCGCTTATGTTGAACCCCAAGGCCCCCGCCTCCAGGGCCCTCCTCTTCATCTCCCAATATCCCCTAATCCACCTCGACCTGACCTCCTCTACGACCCCCCCGTGGCTAACCGCCTTTCCCAGGGACACTAGGTCCCCTTTGAAGAGCGATGCGAGTAGTAGGGCCCCATAGCTCTGATACACGGTCATCTCCCTAAAGGAATACTCCCGGGGCAGTGCCTGGCGCATCCTCTTGGTCTTCTCCTCCCTGTCAACCTCCCCCGCCCCGGGCACTCCCAGGACAAAGAGTAAATCGCTGGGCCACTCGAACACGTGGAACACGGGGGGATCACTGTCAATCCCCCCCATGACGACCAGCCCCCCCATCAGGGAGGGGACCACGTTGTCGTAGTGAACGCTCCCTGATACCAGGCCCTCGGCCCTGCCAGCCATGCTCACGAGCTTCCCCCTCGGGCAATCGACCAGTCCCCTGTAGGCCCTCAGCACCGCCGCCACGGTGGCCGCCGAGGAGCCAAGGCCCCTCCCCACGGGGACGTTCTTCTCAAGCAACACGGAAAACCCCATACTCTCCTCGCCTGGGGGGCACTCCTCCAGGGCGAGCCTGAGTGTCCTCAGGGCCAGGTTCGCCTCCCCCCGGGAGACGTTATCGGCTTCCCTTCCAACCACCCGTAACTCCAGCCTCTCAACATCCTCTAGGGGCTCTAGCCTGACCCTGTCATAGAAAGCGCCCACCGCGACACCCGCTATATCGAACAAGCTCCCCAGGTTGGCCGAGGTGGAGGGCCCCACTCCCTCGAGTACCCTCAAACCACATCCCCCGCTCCGTGGTGTTTAGGGTGTTGTCGGGAACGGTTTATCAATACTGCGTAATACCCGAGGTCAGCGGGTGGGCCCGGGCAATCTTTGGGGACCAACGGTTTTTACATAGGGGACCCTCCCTAAGCACCCTCCGGGCGCCGGGAAACATTTTTACTACCACCTCCCGATCCTTCATCAGGGGCATTATACCCCATGACATGGTGGTGAAATGGTCTTGTTGGGGAACCGCAAAGCCAGTCTTTTCCTACTAGCTATTCTACTGGCCTCGCTGTTGCCCGCGGGAGCCGCCTCTGCTGCTAGGGACACTGGCCCCGTGGTCCTGGTTGACCTAAGCCACGGCGAGGCCACCAGTGGGCTGGACACGTTGTTCAAGATAATGCCCGAGTTCCAGTGGGTCGTCCTGGTGGCTAGCGAGGATGATGTAGCGAACCTCCCCGACACGGTCAAGTTGCTTGCCAAGGAGATATGGGTGGGCAGCTTCGCGGATGTGGCCGACATGCTTGGCCTCGTGGACGGCATAATTGTAGGCCAGCCAGCGGCCGAGTTCACCCCCGACGAGATAGCCGTGCTGACAGAGTGGTTCTACAGCGACTCCAACCGCGTCAAGTTCATATGGCTGGCAGGCGACAGCGACTATCCAGCCCAGGGCGGTAACCTAGAGATAGCCCAGAGCACCATAAACGCCATCCTGGAGAGCCTGGGGGCCCAGCTCCGCCACGACTACGTCAGCGTGGAGGACCCCGTTAACTACGCCAAGAAGACATACCGTGTGGTAGGCACCGTTGAGCCCGACGAGCCCCTTGGCTTCCTCGCGGTGGGGGCGCAGGCGGTTCTGTTCCACGGTCCCGGCGCCCTGGCTTATGTGGATGAGAACGGCGAGTGGAGGAGCCTCAGCGAGGGCGCCCCCGAGGGCGTGTTCAGGATAATATGGACCAGCGACCAGGCCTACATCGTGGAGCACCAGCCCGCACAGCCCGGGGCACCCGGGAACCTGGGCATGGCCTATGCCGCAGGCGATACTGGGCGCTTTGTCCTAATGGCGGCGGAGACCATGCTGGTCCCCATAGAGGACAGCCAGGTGCCAAGGATCATACTGTTGAGCTCGGAGACACCGTACGGCGGCTACCAGCCCATGATAACCTACCTCTACAAGGGGATCCCCCTCGACGGGCCAAGGTTTGTGAGGAACGTGCTCCTCTGGGCCAGCGGGGTCATGGCGGAGTTGAAGGCCTTCACCGACATGTATCTGGGCGTCCAGGCGAGCCTGCAGGAGCTTAACGGTGTTAACGCCAAGGTGTCAGAACTGGGTCAGAAGCTATCAGAGGTAAGCAACGCGCTCCAGAAGGTGCAAAACAGTGTAGCGGCCCTACAGCAGGAGCTCGAGGGCCTTAAGCAGGCCAGTGGGGAAGTGGAGAATCTTAAGACAACCATAGGGGAACTCCAGAACGCCCTCTCCCAGCTCAACCAGGCCCTCCAGCAGCTGGAGGCCACTGTGGGAGACCAGGATGGCAAGATAAGCGACCTGAGGAACCAGCTCGACCAGCTCAGCCAGCAACTCGACCAGCTCAAGAACCAGGTAGAGGAGGCCAAGGCGGCCGCCGAGAAGGCCCCCAGTAGCACAACCGCCATGGCAGGAGCGGTCCTAGGCCTGCTGGCGATAATACTGGCCGCCGTGGCACTTACCCGCAAGTAGAACCCCAGCTGCTGTAGGTGAACGCGTTTTTTGTCCACACAAATACTATTTTTATACCCTGTAACCTGAACACCTTCATGACGAGTAGCCCAACCTTTTTAGAAACCTCCATTCACTTAACAACAGGGGAGAGTTTCTATTCAATGAGGAGAAAGGTTACCGCCAAGGCATAATGGAGAACACGAAGAGGGAGTGATGAGCACGGGGGATACTCTGAGCCATCCTTAGGGCTGTGAAGACGATGGTAGCCCCTGACCCCCCAGCTATTCTAGGAGACCCTGCCTCCTGAGCAGGAAACGCTTCCAGCCCCTCGTAACCCTCATCCAAGCGACCAGCCATAGGCCCAGTAGAGCACCCGCGATCACATACCTGACGGCGCTACCGACAAGCCCTGTGCCGAGGAGCTCTGTGTAGAAAAGCTTCCCGTAGATGTAGAGGAGGGTGAGGAAGCTCCCAAAACCGAATGCAACTGGGACGCCCGCTGCCAAGAAACCTCTAAGGGACCTCCTAGTGCACTTCACTGGCCAGGGCACCCCCTCTTGTGGGGAGGATGTGCATCAGGCTTATACAGTTCCTCCGCGGGATATATAATGTGGCGCAACCAGGGACCGGCTTGGGAATAAGGAGATGACTATGGCTGACCAGGTACTCATAATAGACATGCTGGCACGGGGACCGGGGAAGAGGCTCTCCACCATAGACGTCCTAGGAGCAGGGCCCCGGACTATAGCCGGGGTCCTCGAGAAGCACGGTTTGACACCAAGAGTGGTTCCCGGCGAGCTCTTCTTTGAAAACCCCCGGGTATCCCGGGGCTACTCCTCCCTCTTTATAAGCGGGATGAGCAGTGACCTCAAGGGAGCCGCGAGGGCCATTAGGCTCTGGCGCAGGCACTCGCGGGGAATTGTGGTTGCAGGAGGGCCCATGGCACAGGATGCCGAGAGAATGTTAAAGCTAGGGGCCGACCTGGTCGTTGTGGGGGAGGCCGAGGCGACGTTGGACGAGCTTCTCTCGATGGGGTTCCCCCAGGAGAAACCGGACCCGGACGAGCTAGCGGGAGTCCGTGGGATAGCCTTCTGGGGGCATGGTAAGATTATTTATACAGGTCCTCGCCCCCGCCTCATGGGAGAGGAGCTCTCGCGCTACTGGGCCTCGACGCGGGTTATTGAAGATTACCCGGGCTACTGGTACATGAGGGTCTACGTAGAGGTCGTCCGAGGCTGTAGTAACGTCAGGGTACCCCGACCTCCTGTGCCGGGGGTGAGGGTGAGGCCCCGGCCAGGATGTGCGTATTGTAGCGTGGTGGCCCTCTGGGGGCCCAGCCGTAGTATGGGTGTAGAGAGGGTTGTCCGGGAGGTTCGGGGGCTGGTGGATGCGGGTGTGAGGAGGATTGTGCTCAGCGGGCCCGACATCCTCGACTATGGGAGGGAGAGGCTCTTCCCCACAGGCTGGGCGACCGACCCCGAGGAGCCTCCCCCCAACCTAGAGGTCCTGGAGAAGCTATTCAAAGACCTCTACAGGATACCCGAGGTGGCCTCGGGGGAGGTCGTCCTAATGGCGGAGAACACGAAGCCCACAACGGTAACCCCCGAGGCCGCCCGGCTGCTGGGCTATTACCTTGAGGGAACCCCCATCCACATGGGCCTGGAGACGGGGGACGAGAGGCTCTTGGAAGCCATGGCCCGTCCCGGCGACCTCAGTACCGCCCTCAGGGCGGTAAGGCTGTTGAGGGAGAACGGGCTTAGGCCCTACGTGTACCTGATATACGGCCTCCCCGGACAGGATGGGGAGAGCATAAGGAGGACCCTGGGCCTCGTAGGGGAGCTGGAGAAACTGGGAGTCGAGAAGATAACCCTGTACCGCTTCACCCCTCTGCCCTCGACCGCCTATGAGGACCTGGAGCCCGGCGACCCCAACGACCCGTGGAACAAGGCACTCATTGATAGGGTGAGGGACTATAACATGAGGGCCAAGGAAGGCCTGGTGGGAGCAAGGCTCAACGTGTTGATCGTGGGAAGGAGGGGGAGGGATCTCATCGCTTACCCCCTGAAGCACGGTCCCGTGATAGTCCTAGAGCTACCCCGGCATCCCCGCGGGAGGAACCCGCTTGGGAGGAGGGCAAAGGTGGTGGTTACGGGTATCGAGGGCGACCGTATAGTCAGGGGAAGGGTGGTAAAGCTGGGCCGGAGGGTCTACAGACCCAGCAGGTGGGAGAAGACGAGGCTAGAGGGAGGCGTTGGGGGGGAATAGTGTGGATTCTAGACGGCTCCAGGGAACGAGGCCTGCAACGGGCTTCTAGGTTGGGAGAAGCAAGGGTGATGTAAGAAAACTCAACGCCTGAAACGCCTGTTCTGCTCGGGCTTGGGGTTAAGGACCCTCACAACATACTCTAGCCTGTTACGTGTGCGCGGGGGCCTGTTCTTGCGGCCCTTGGGCTCTATCTTGGGCGTCTGGGCCCTTACCTTCCCGGCCTTCGTAAGCGAGCCGTGGCTGGGCATGACTATCTCCTCCTAACCATGTTCTCCATGACCAGTGTTTACCAGGCATGGTTATAAAGGTTGTCGCAACTCCACCTGGTTGGAGGTAAACGGTTAAGATGGCCAGCTGGAGACCGCCGGGGGAATGGGAAAAGCTAAAGAAAAGGGTGGCCACACTGAGCCGGGGCGAGGTGGGGGACCTGGTTAGGCAGAGGATAGAGGAGTTCCGCCGGGTGCCCCACCAGGGCATGGAGAGGGTCTTCAGCGAGCTTGCCTTCTGCATACTGACGGCCAACTACAGTGCAGAGGGAGGTATAAGGATCCAGGAGACGCTGGGCCACAGGGCCTTCCTGGAGATGCCTGAGGAGGAGCTGGCCCGGAGGCTCAGGGAACTGGGCCATCGCTTCCCCGAGGCCCGGGCCAGGTACATTGTCATGGCGCGGCCCAAGGCCCGGGTCATCTACGAGATGGTGAAGCGAGGGGGGAGGACGCAGGCAATGAGGCAGTGGCTGGCGGGTAACGTTAAGGGGATCGGTTACAAGGAGGCCAGCCACTTCCTGAGGAACACGGGCCACCTCGACGTGGCGATTCTGGACTACCACGTCCTGGATGTACTGGACAAGCACGGTATTGTCAGGAGGCCCCGGAGCCTCACGCCGAGGCGTTACCTGGAGATAGAGGGGGTTGTGAAGAAGCTCGCCGAAGAGCTGGGCATGGCACCGGGGGAGCTGGACCTCTACCTATGGTATATGGAGACGGGCAAGGTCCTCAAATAGGGGCCCGTTATAGGGAGCCTAGTATTTTTACCCCCGGCGACCCTGAAACAATGTTGAGCCGCATGGGGTGGTTACAAAGCCATGGGTCAACCGAGACTGGAGGAGGGGAAGAGGTACCGTCTCAGGACACGGACGGGCTTGGAGCTTGTGGGTACCGTGCTTCCCCGCTACGAGCTCTATGATAGGGACCACGTTACGCTGAAGCTCGACAATGGATACAACGTTGGTATAAGGCTGGACAACATTGTCTCGATAGAGGAGGCCCCGCCCAAGCCCCCTGCGGGTCTTACCGAGCTCAGGGTCGAGGCTCCTCCCGAGGACCCCAGGCTCCCTAGGGTCATCATTCTGGGGACGGGGGGCACCATCGCCAGCAAGGTGGACTACGAGACAGGGGGAGTAAAACCCACTCTCACGGTGAGGGACATACTTGAAGCCGTCCCCGAGATAGCCGGCATAGCCCGTCTGGAGACCGAGGTACTCTACAACATCTTCAGCGAGGACATGGAGCCCCGCCACTGGGGCGAGCTCGCGGAGAAGGTGGCGGCCCTGCTCAGGGACGATCCCCAGCGGGGAGTGATAATAGCGCACGGGACCGACACCATGGCCCTCACGGCCTCCGCCCTAAGCTTCGCCCTCAGGGGCCTCCCAGTACCCGTGGCGCTGGTGGGGGCCCAGAGGAGCAGCGACCGGCCCAGCAGCGATAGCGCGTTCAACCTGGTGGCCGCCGCCCTATACGCCACGGGCGATATTGGCGAGGTCGCTGTGGTCATGCACGGGGAGACAGGGGACACCTACGCGCTCGCCCACCGGGGGACAAGGGTTCGCAAAATGCACACCAGCAGGAGGGACGCCTTCCAAAGCATAGACAGCCTCCCCTTGGCACGCATATATCCCCACGAGAAACGGTTGGAGAAAATAAGGCCCGACGCGCGGGGCTTGGAGGACCCCTCCAAGCTTGAGGCCTACCCCCGATTCTCGGAGGACGTGGTCCTCCTCAAGTTCTACCCTGGAATGAAGCCCGGGTTCATCGACTACCTTGCCGACCAGGGAGTTCGGGGAATCGTTCTCGAAGGTACGGGCCTTGGACATGTTGCCAACAAGCTGATACCCCACATAAGGAGGGCCTCTGAGAGGGGCGTGGTCTTCGTCATGACCAGCCAATGCCTCTTTGGTCAAGTGAACATGAACGTTTACAGTACGGGCAGGAGGCTGATAGAGGCGGGGGTAGTGGGCGGAGAGGACATGCTCCCCGAGACGGCCTATGTTAAGCTCTCGTGGCTCCTCGCCAACACCCGGGGCCCCGAGGAGGCCCGGAGCCTTATCCCCCGCAACCTTGTGGGTGAGATAGAGGAGCGCAGGACCCTGGACCTCTACCCGAGGTGGAACCATGGCTAGGGAAGCAGAGCCCCTAGAATGGAGCAAGGTCAGCCTAAGGGTGGGCCTCGAGATACACCAGCAGCTCAGGACCCCCACCAAGCTCTTCTGCCACTGCCCCGTAGAGCACGGGGGGGAGGCGCCCGAGGACGTGTTCCAGAGGAGGCTGCGGCCCACCCGCAGCGAGCTGGGGGAGGTTGACACCGCTGCATACTTTGAGTGGAGGAAGGGACGCACCTACGTGTACCACGCCCCCCGCCCCGCTTCCTGCTTGGTGGAGGCCGACGA
>JALWDA010000087.1 GCA_027014955.1 Desulfurococcales archaeon
GGATAGCGGGCATGGGGGACCTGGAGGCCCTCGAGGCCTTTGGTGTAGACTATGCTATACTTGGCATGGCCCTCCACAGCGGCAGGGTTTCCTGGGAGGAGGTGGCGAGGAGGTATGCCTAGCCCCCGTAGTGCTGAGGTTGTGAGGGAAACGGGGGAGACCAGGGTGAGGGTGGAGGTCTCCCTCCAGCCAGGCGAAGCCAGGGTGAGGACGGGGTACAGGTTCCTGGACCACATGGTTGAGACCCTCCTCTACTACATGGGAGCGAGCGGCGTGGTGGAGGCGGTTGAGAAGAAGCCCGTGGACGACCACCACGTGGTGGAGGACGTGGCCCTGGCCCTGGGGGAGGCGCTTAGGAGGATAGCCGCCCAGGCTCCCATAGCCCGGTTCGGCTTCTGGGCCATGCCCATGGACGAGGCCCTGGCCCTGGTGGCTGTGGACGTGTCGGGGCGCCCGGGGGCCTTCGTGGAAGCGGGGTTCACCAGGGAGCACATAGGCGACGTCGCGGCCGAGAACATCCCCCACTTCATACAATCCCTCGCCAGCAGCATGAGGGCCACGATACACGCCCGTGTTCTCGCTGGGTCAAACAACCACCATGTGGCCGAGGCCCTGTTCAAGGGGCTGGGGAAGGCCCTGGGCCAGGCCCTCTCACGCGCTGATAGGACGCCCAGCACCAAGGGCGTGGTGGAGCTCTAGGCGGGGTGGGAGGGCCTTGGTGGCGAAGAGGATAATCCCCTGCATGGACGTTGACAAGGGCAGGGTGGTTAAGGGGGTCAACTTCGTCAACATAAGGGACGCCGGGGACCCCGTTGAGCTGGCCCAGGTCTACGACGAGGAGGGGGCGGACGAGCTGGTCTTCCTGGACATAACAGCTACCCCCGAGGAGCGGGAGCCCCTCTACCGTGTGGTGAGGGAGGTGGCGAGCACCATTAGCATCCCCTTCACCGTGGGCGGGGGGGTTAGGAGCGTGGATGACTTTGGCAGGATGCTCGACAGCGGCGCGGACAAGGTCTCGATAAACACCACCGCCGTCCTCAAGCCCGAGGTGATAAGCGGCGCCTCCCGCGAGTACGGTTCCCAGGCGGTTGTGGTCGCGATAGACGCCAAGAGGAGGCCGGAGGGCTGGTGGGAGGTGTACATCGCGGGGGGGCGCAAACCCACGGGGCTCGACGCCGTGGAGTGGGCCCGCAGGGCAGTGGCGCTGGCGAGATACTCCTCACAAGCATAGACACCGATGGGACCAGGCGCGGATACGACCTCGAGCTCACGCGGGCGGTGGTTGAGGCTGTGAGCGTCCCCGTCATCGCCAGCGGTGGGGCGGGGGAGCCCCGGCACTTCCTAGAGGCCTTCACAAAGGCGGGGGCGGACGCGGCCCTGGCGGCGGGCATCTTCCACTATGGGGTCTACAGGGTCCGTGAGGTTAAGGAGTACCTCCGCAGCCATGGGGTGGAGGTGAGGCTCTGATGCCCGGGGAGGAGGGTGTGCTGGAGAGGCTGGACAGAATCGTGGTGGAGAGGCTAGAGAGGAGGCCCCCGGGGAGCTACACGGTGGAGCTGGCGGAGAGGGGCCTCCCCTACGCGGCGAGGAAGCTGGGGGAGGAGGCGGTGGAGACCATGGTGGAGGCCCTCTCGGGAAAGGGGGACGCCCTGGTAAGGGAGGCGGCCGATCTTCTCTACCACCTAGTCGTCCTCCTCAGGCTTGGTGGTAGGAGCATTGGCGAGGTCCTGGAAGAGCTTGAGAGGAGGATGGGGCGATGAGGATAGCCATCTACAAGTATGGGGTAGGGAATATCCACAGCGTGGCCTCGGCTCTAAGGGCCCTGGGGGCACAGCCCATGGTCTTGGAGGAGCCAGGAGAGGATATCGGCGAATACGATGCCCTCATACTCCCCGGCGTGGGCAACTATGGTGCCGCTGTTAGGAGGCTCCAAGGCACGCGTGACACTATAGTAGACTACGTGAGGAGCGGGGGAAGCGTCCTGGGCATATGCCTGGGGATGCAGCTGCTGTACGAGGAGAGCGAGGAGGCCCCTGGCAGGGGGCTGGGCCTGCTCCAGGGGAGGGTGGTGCGACTAGACGCACCCAAGCTGCCCCACATTGGCTGGACCCGGGTCTACAAAGAGGGCGAGTCTAGGCTGCTCGAGGGAGTGGGGCAGGGGGAGTACTTCTACTTCGTCCACAGCTACGCGGTCACGAGGCCTGGGCCCGAGGCCAGAGCCTACGCGGAGTACGAGGGAAACCGGTTCGCCGCCCTCGTGGAGAAGCCCCCCATATACGGGACCCAGTTCCATCCCGAGAGAAGCGGCCCCCCGGGGAGAAGGGTTCTCAAGAACTTCATCAAGGAGCTCAAAGCCTAGCCCCCGCGAATCCGCAGGGCTCGTCGCTAAGCGCCAACTTGAGCGCCTCCTCTACGAGCCTCTGAGAGGACCCCGGGTCTTTCACTATGAGTTCAAGCTCCTCGACATCCCCTGGGCTGGGCGCCAGCTCGCTCAGCCAGCTCCTTACGTGTACAGGGGAGGCCTGGTCGTCGCTTTCCCTCCTCTCCAGATGGGACGCGATGTTATCTGCAACTATAAGGGCTCCCGACACTATCCTCAAAGCGATGGGGAAGAACCTGTCCCATACCCCGTGGCTATGTGATACGGTGTTTTTCAGAGAATCTCTTAGCCCCTGGGCCAGCTTGTCTAACAGGGCCTGTTGGTCTAGGTTCTTCAGACTTGTTACGGCTTCCCTTATTTGATGGTCTATTTGGGGCAGGTTGTTCCCCACTATGGGGGGTATCGAGGACGCTGCCTGTTGCAAGTCCAGCGATGACACTGCTCTTTCTATGGCTTGCGTGATTCCATAATCCGACCGGGTGGCGTCCTTTAGAGCATTGTCAACGTTGAAGGGATGCCTGTGCTCCATTGCAGAGTGGTGCCTCGCAACCGCGTGGGAGGCCAGGCGCAGGGCCTGTGCCATCGAGTCCAGGCACTGGTCTCTCTCGCTGACTGTCTGGCGTGAAAGCATTGTATATGCCTCGAACAGTATTAGGAAGCCTACATACTCGTGACCATAGAAGGAAAGGCTATCTCTCTGCTTTAGCCATTTTATCTTCCTCTGGTAGTGCTGGCTTGCCTTTCCCAGGTCATGAAGCGAGGCGGAGAGTACTGAGGCGAGTAGCAGGGGATGCCCGATCCCCACGGACACTTCTCTGAGCGACTTTTCCAACCATCCCAGCCTCAGTAGCATCCCCCGCCTCACGTCGAGCGGGTCAGCGAAGAGCTTGACCAACACGCCTGCCACTGCCTGATGGTGCTGGGGCAGGGGTACCTTTGGACCCGCCGGGCTATAGTAGGCGTAGGGAATGCCCTGCAAAGTCACTCACCCGCACCATCCACGCTATTTACCCACAAGACCCATCCCTTCCACATAGGAGTCACCATCGGCGAGGAACCCCCACTCGACTAGTCTGGCCCTCTTCCCCACTTCCTGCTCACCTGCATCCCTCCAGGGTTGTTCCTTGTACAACTTGTCCTTTATGCCGCTGTAGATTTTGCAGATGTCTCTCTTTGCCCAGTCTATATCTACGGGGTATACTGTCGCCCGCGTCCCCTCGAGTATGAGCAGTAGCCTGTACCTGCCATCCTCTCGGCTTAGGAATTTCTTCCCCTTGTACTTCAGCCACTCGAGGTCTGCGAGAACATAGTCACGTCCCCTCTCGTCAACGTAGATCTTCACCATAACCGTGGAGCCTACCAGGCTACAGGCTCCTCCTTTGGAGAGCACCGTGTTCATGAGGGACTGGGGGGTGGCGTCGTTCACCAGATAGGTCTTGTAGAGCTCCTTGAGTGAGGTGGAGAGCGGGTCACCTATGCGTCGGGTCTCCAGCATGCTGGCTTCCTCCAGCAGTCCTAGGGAGAGCCTCCAGTTTATCTCCTTGCCCTCGCTCAGCCTCCTCTCGATGATGCTGAGGGCCTTGTCCACGGTCTCAGCCTCGTAGGGGCCAAGGATGCTGGCATCATGCCCGGGGGGCCTTAGTATGCCCACGTAGCCCCCCTCCTCTCTACACTGTTTCAACACATGGTCTCGCCTGCATCCGCGGTTTGCCCTCTGTATAAGGTTCTCCATTGGAGCGGGGTCCGTGTACACCCTGTGGGCGTTTATGTCAACCCCCGCCTCGGCTACCATCGTCGCAACTATCAGGCCTCTCCCCTGTCTGCGTTTCTGCTCGATGCAGTCTTCCGCCCTACTCCTATCGGCCTCGGATAGCCTCCCGTGTATGAGGCAGGGGCAGGGATCCCCACAGTGGCCCTTCTCAGCGGTTTCCCGTGCTTGTCTGTATGTTTGTATTGCGTTCTCGACAGTGTTCCTCACGATGAGGACAAGCTGGTCCTCCGAGCTCTTCACAGCTTCCTCTATGAACGCCTCCTCGGAGTCGAACAACCTTGTTTCCCACCTGAAGCAGTGGGTCTCGGTCCAATGATTATCTCCCACAATACTAACGGTGACGAGGTCGCCGTAGTCACTCATAAGCCCCTTCAGGCTCTCGATGTAACGCTTCCCTCCCGACCCACTGTAGCCGCATGAACTAGTGTCTAGGAGCAGGATGGTTGTCTTCCTAGCCCCCTTTTCCAGGATGGTGTCAACTATCCCCCTTAGCGCGGGGGGAGTGAGAGTCGCGGTCTCTATTATCATGGGCGCGCCGGACCAAGCCAGTACGCTTATGGCGGCCTTCATGGCCTCCATTCCCCGCTCTCTCCGACCCGTCTCCGAGAGGTAGAGGTGGGCCTCGTCGAAGACGTTGATGCTAGAGAATATTGATGAATGCAGAGGGTAGTAATGGCCCCCGGAAAGCCGGCGCTCCACCTTAACGAACTCGGCTACAGGGATCCTGTAGAAGTTCCAGAGGAAACTGTCCAGCGTCGTGACAACCGGTTGTCTGAGGAAGTAGGGGGACTTACCCCCATGCGTCCCCGAAGCGTGGTACTGGTACCCCCCACCAACCATGGAGAAATGGTCATTGTAGATGCTCCTAACCAGGCTCCTGAGGGGGGCGATGTGTATGAGGCCCCAGGCGTACCCCCTGTTAGAGGCCCTTCGCCAAATCTCGGGGCTAGCTCGAGTCTTGCCGTAGCTGGTGGGCGCCGCTACTATGGGCAGCGTTTCTTCTTCGACCAGGGCCTCATAGGCTCTCTCCATGAGGGGCCTCACAGTCTTCGGCACCCGCCCTGCATCTGCTCGTAGTCGGCCCTGAGGCGGCCTATGAGGCGCTCTATCATGTTGCCCCTCTCATCGGACACTATCGGAGACAGGTCAGCGTCCACAGCCAGGGGGACGAGGTCCCTTATACAATGGTGGAGGTGCTGGGACTCGCAGGGATAGGAGGCCTGCATGTACATGTCATGTATACACTGGCCCAGAGTCTTTCTGAGGGAGCTTATCTTGTTCTCCACGTCCTGCCTCCTCGCTCCCGACGCCCCGAGGAGGCTCCTGACCAGCCTGTGGACCAAGAGTATGCTGCTCTCACCCCTTCCTGCACCATAGTACTGGTACAGGAGGGGGGTTAGGGGAGTTGTAGACCTCATGTTGGGCCGATTGCCCCCTGGCGCAATGGTGACCAGCTGGCTCCCATAGAGAAAGACACTTGGGTCAATGCGTCCAGCTTCCCTAAGGTAGTAGGCCAGGCTGACCGCCGTAGCGAAGGCCAAGGCAATGTCGGGGCTCACGTTGAGCTCCTCCACCAGCTGGGCCATGGTCCACACTAGCCCCGATGAAACCGGCCTCCTCCCCTCCCGGTCTCCTGATACCCAGGCCATTGCACGCAGGGTCAGGTACCCCTCGTATGGCTGCTCCGGTATGAGGAAGTACTCGTAGGACTCTCCCCCCTGGCGCCTACTCCCCTGTATTCCCGCGAAGGCCAGGCTACCCCCCAGCAGTGTTGTCCCGAGGGTGTGTATGTCCACCTGCTTCTCATACTCCATACCCCTAACGCTACTGAAAACAGTCACCACGCCCAGCATGGGCAACTTAATCCCCCCGTCTACCTGTAACTCACCCGCCTGCACTGACAGGGCATATCCAGCTGCCGCCTGGTTCCAGTTCCTAATAACGGGCTTGCCCTCAGTCGCTCCGCCACATTGTGAGACCAGCTCGGATGGGAGCTTGCTTATGACGTCCCTTATGTCAAGCTTGTAGAGACTTGGTCCCAGGGGCACGTTCTGGCAATCCTTTAAACCCGAGAGAGACGCGGCTTTGGCGACATGGTCTACGAAGTACTTGTACAGCTTGTACTCGACCATGTCTCTATCGGGATGGAAGACCCACTTATCAGGGTCCACGTCTACGCTCAGGAAAGCATACTGCATGTACCTCGCAAGGGTGTATGGGGGGGCCAGCCTAAGCGTGAAAACACCGCTCACGTGCAATCACCCCGTGTCAGGATTGGGGGACATATTTTACAGGATGGGGAAAAATCCACAAATTTAGAGCGGGGCCTTCACCCCACCGGTGCGGTTGCGTGTTTCCCCCTGCAGCCTTGGCAGCATTTTCTCAAGTATCTCAGCTCGGCGGAGCTGATTATCTCGACCACTCTTTTCATACCAGTCGCTATAGGCGTGTGGCTCGTGCCTATGACGACCACTATTTCTTCTCCCCTGTCCTCCAGCTCTAGGGCTTCAACCAGCACCTTGACCAGGCTATTGTAGCTAAGCCCTAGGGTCTTTGCTATTCTCTTGAACTTCTCAGCAGATTTCCCCCTAAGGACCACGGAGAGCCTTTGCTTCTCCCGGGCAGCGTGTTTCATAGCCCCCGACCAGTCATTGCGTGTTTGATGCGAGCACTCTGTGGGAGCCCAGGTCAATAGCGGTACAGTTGGGCCTCAGCCTGAACCTAGCGGGCTCTAGGGGTGGTACTAGGTGTGTTTGCCCCGAAGACGGGTGGGCGGGGACGTAGAAAAGGGTCTCCCTATAGCTGGTGTCGGGCAATATGAGCTTTAGGAGACCAGTGTGCCCTGCCACGGGCGTGCTGCACCCGGAGGGCTGGGGGTAGTAGCTGAAATAGTCTATAGTACCCCTTAGTAGCCCGTCCTGGCTCACAGCGCCCGCTTTGTAGGCATGTGTTGTTGCCAGGCTCTCCCTGCTGCCTAGCCTATACACTGAACGCGCCGCCGCTTCTAGTTCATTTATTCCTACCTTGGCCTCGAGCCCTGCTTCTCTCAGCAAGCACTTCTCCAACCTGTCTGCGTCGAACACCCAGGCTATTTCAAGGCGGGTTCCCATACCAGTAGTGTAGCCAGCGGCCTGGACTGGCATTATCTCGGTTATGCTCTCTGTTATGGGCTTCCTGACCGCGTCATTGTAGCTCCCCCCGCCTTTCCAGGGACCCCCGAGGAGCCTCGTGGTATCGCTGTGGAGCACCAGGCCCGTGTGACTACCCCCACCGTCCCCGAGGAGCCTAGAGCCAGCCGCTATGGTGGCGAGGGTTGCGCAATAGTGGGTGAGCGTGACGTGGTGCTGGGGGTGGGTCCTTCTCCTCCCATGCCTCACTGGGGCTTCTGGCAGCCCTAGGGTTCTTGCCAGGGTGTTCATGAAGGCCCCCACGACCGTGGGTGGCGGGGGGAGCAGGTATGATAACTGGGCTGCCGAGGCCCCCATCTGTCTTACTATGAAGCCCCAGTGGAGCTCGAGCTCGGAGACTGCGTAAAAAACCCTCCCTTCACCCAATGTGCCCCACCCTCTCGTAGCCCTATGTAGGTGTAGCCGCAATTGTGGATTGGTGTGTTGCTAGAGTCTTTCGGCTATCCAGTTTGCCGCCCTCCTTATCGCCTCCCCTAGGTTCCTTGCCTCGGACACGCCCTCGCCTGCCTCGGGCGGCTTTGTCAGACCGCTGGCGGCCTCCGACACGTGGTAGACGAGGGTCCAGGAGTCGCCAGAGTAGTTCCTCAGCCTGTCAAGCGTGTCCCTTATGTAGCCACTGCTGTGGCCCGGCGTGGTTATGAAGGGCGCTACACCCTGGTACGCAACAACAACGGCGCTCTCCACGACCCAGTGGGGCAGGGACCGTGACTTCTTGGCGCCGAAGCCTATCTTGTCCAGCATGTCCACCAGAGCTCTCACGGTGGCCTCGAATCTCCTCCTCCTCTCATCTTGGCCCAGGTCCGCCTTGTCCTCCTCCTTGGGCTCTATGCACGAGTCCATCCTGGATATCTTGTTGACCTCCAGCACGAAGCTGAGGGTATAGAGGGCGCTGCCCGTGTCCACGTTGTAGAGCATCTGACCCGCCTCTTCCGGTTTGGGCGAGTACCTGACGTGCTGCTGGGGGTAGACGCCCACGGCCCCATCTGTTATGGCGTCTAGGGCGGGCATCATGTAGCTGAAGCTGAACCTGCTGTTCCTCTTCACGGGCTTGTTGGCGTAGAGGAAGCCGCCCACGTCCGCGACCACGCACTTCTCAACTATTGTCCTCTCTACATCGCAGAAGGACCTGCCCTTGCCCTTCACCTCGTCGGCAACCTCGGGGTAGTAGCTCTGTATTATCTTGTCGTCGGCAAACTTCATGAAGAACCCGTTGAGGCTCATGCGGGTCACGTTCAGGCCCATGCTGTCCGCATGCTGTGCCAGGAGCCTCTGGAGGCCGTGGGCAAGGCTCATCCCGCTAACGACGGGCACGTAGATTAGCCTGTAGCCTCCCTCCTTGGCCCTTATCACCACAGGGGCCTTGCGGTGCTTGGTTACATTACCCACGCTCTCGGACATGTTCAGGCTCTCCAGGTTGACGAGCACCCTCATGCTCAGGCTCAGGCTAAGGGAACCTGCCACGACCCATCACCCCACGCATTATTATGGGAAGGGGTTCAGGAAGAGGCCCCGCCCTGGGACCCCTCCTTCTTGGAGGGCTCTCCCCCGGGCTTCTCCCTGTAGATGTACTTGAGGCTCTCTGCAAGAGCCGCGAGAGCCAAGTCACGGGCTGTCCTGAGCGTGGTGTCCCTCTTCAGGCTCTCCAGGAGCCTTGCGACCTCGTTCTCCAGCCTCTTGTAGTCGACTGAGGGACAGTAGGCGCCCAGGTCCCTGGGGTCGGGCTTGCCGTCTATGCAGGTGCTTTTGAAGTCCCTGAGTGCGTCGAGCAGGGCCATTTGGACGCTCTCGTATGAGAGGGAATTCCCCAGCCTGTCGACGTAGGAGTAGTTCCTCGCAGCAGCGAAGAACGCTAGGGTCTTCACCAGGTTACCGTACTCGCTCAAGGGCCCCGGGGGCGTGTTGTTCCCCATCATTAACACCACCCTTCCTCTTGTGTCTACTATTTAATGGTCACACCTCATATAAAAATCTATCCTTTCATGAACAATATAACGTACTAAGAATTGGAAAACAGCTTAATCAAGCGATATAAGGACGCTTTAATGTCCAAAAATTTGTATACAATTCCGTGTAACTATAAAAGCTCGTCCACAAGGGGATGGACTTTCCAGACCCCTCTCTTATCACCCCTCTCCACCAGGCCCCGCTCCCTCAGTTCCTCAAGCCTCTTGTAAAGAGTGCTACGGGGCCAGCCCGTCCTCCTCCTAACCTCTAGCACGTCTCCCTCCGTGTCCCTCAGCAGGAAGAGGAGCCTCCGGTCATCCTCATCCATGGTGGCCAGCTCTATGAGAAGGCGGGGCCTCACCTCAGCCCAGGCCTCGAAGCCCTCTCCCGAGGAGGTGATACATATGCTCCTGCCTTTGTACGGGTCAAGGGCTGCTGCGAAGGCCGTCACTGCCATGCTTGTCACAAGTATCCGCGGTCCACCAGCGAGGTAGACTTCCAGCCCACAGTCCCCCGCGGTCTGGACCTCGAGGAGACCCAGCATCTCGTCGAGAAGCCTCTTAGACTGGCCCAAGAGCTTCTCAGTTGGCCATTGGGGAGAGTACTCTATGCTCCTCAGCTCCCCCCTTATCTGGGAGGACTTGAGATAGTGCTCGAGAATACGGTAGGCGTTCTCAACCCGATCCCAGGACCCGGGGTCCTCGAGGAGCTTGAGCCCCACGGCGACGACCCTCGAGACCCTGTCTCCCCGGGCTATGCGGCGGGCTATGAAATCTATGGTGAACCCCATGCTCGCGAGCAGTACCCTCATCAGGGACCTCCTCTGGGAGTGCTTGTGGAAAAACTTGTGTTATAGGAATTAAAACTGTGGGGTCCCCCGCCTCTAGAGCATCTCCCTTATCCTCTCCTCCACCTCCTCCTTGGCGTGGAGCCACTCCTCCAGGAAGTCAATGTCCCTCCCCGCCCTCTTCCTCGGGTGTAGGTCCACCCTAGCAACGATGGGCAGGGGGGCCATGAGTCCTGTGACCAATGCTTCACCCGTGGAGAGGCTAGGTAGTATCTCTGAGAGTTCTCCTGAGATGAACTCGCTCGTCTTCATAATGTATGCCTGGTCCTCGGGGGATATTGTTCTTAGTATAAACTTGCTGTTCATCTGACTAAGCACGTCCTCGTCCAGCTTCGTGGGCCTCTGGCTTACCAGGCAGAGGCTGACCCCAAACTTCCTCCCCTCCCGGGCAATCCTAGAGGCCATACTCTTGGTCTCGGTGTTCCCCTTGGCAGGGATTAGCAAGTGGGCTTCTTCCAGCACTATGAGGACGGGGTGATCTATGGTTTCTCCGCTGCCTCCTATTGTTTTGTTCTTGCGGGCCTCGAATATCCTGCCCACAATGTGGGCTACCAGCATATCCGCCATCTTGAGGTCAAGGCTGGCCATCTTAACAATCGTTAGCTTTCCACGCTGGACTAGGTCGCCCAGTTTTAGGTGCTCCTTGTCCACTGAGAAGAAGCTCCTGTACCTATCCCTAAGCTTCTCCAGCTTCCACAGCACCTTGAGCCCGGCATCGTTTTTCACCTTCTTCACGACGCCCCTCCTTTGGGCTATTTCCATCATTTTCGCGACAAGCTTCTCTTGCTGGGAATCGCTGCTCTGTTGCCCAGCTGTTCTAGTCCCTGTCAGTCTTTGAAGGACCTCGATTATCGCCGTGAGCATGTTAACCGGGGCATCAGGGGAGAGTCCCATGCTGTTGAATGCCTCCCAGTACGTCGAGTATAGGTCCGATAGTATCATTCGCTGGTTGCTGGCGGTCTCCTGGATGTCCGCCATATCCGCTATCTCGTGGGGAGAGAATATGTCTGGCCTGACCCTGGCCTCCTCCACCCTAACCCTGCCCGGTGCAATGTCCTCGTCGTACTCGTTGTGCATGTCGAAGAGGACGATCGAGCCGCCTGCCTCGGCGAGCCTCGACGCTATTATTGCAACCGTGTTCGACTTGCCCGCCCCCGTGACCGCCAGTACCGCGCTGTGGCGTGACAGCATCTTGGTAGCGTTAACATAGACTGGCACACGAGGGTGGCTTGCCAGCACGCCTATCCTCAAGTAGTGGTTGCCCGTCCTACCGCCCCTGTATATGAGGGGCTTGCCGTCCTCCCCTTGTAGCCTTATCCTTGTATCCCCGTGGCTTATCTCGGGGGCGAAGACTCTCATTAGCACATCCTCGCCTGCCTGGTACACGGGGGAGCCGGGCTCAGGGGGAGTCTTGGGGGGCTGGTACTCGCCCTCCTCAGCGCTCCTCACACTCGTCACGAGACGTGCCATGCCCAGCCTTACCATCTCGCCCCCTCTGGCGACCAGGGGCTCCACCTTGGAGAAGGCCCTCGCGGGTAGGGGATGGGGCTTCGCCAGCCCCGCCTCCACCTCCGACTGGGCGGTGGTCTTCTCCACGAGTCCCAGGATGCCCTCCTCCTTGCCGCCTATAACCACGTATTCTCCCAGCCGGGGCTGCCTGGAGGAAGTGAACATGACCCTGCTGGGTGTGGTCTCTCCCACCACGTAGCCCAGCGGGGTCCCACCTACCTTATCAGGCCCGACCTGCCCCACGTCCCGGGGCCCTGAAGTGGGAGCATGCTCTTCATCCACTCCAGCTCACCCTTGTCAATGTGCACAAGGGAATCCGCGAGGGACAGGGGGAGAGGGTACCCCTTGTAGACAAGGCCGGCCTCCAAGAAGGAGGAGAAGATACCCCTCGCCATCGTGAGGGCCTCCTCCCGCGATGAGGCTCGGCCATCCCACGTGAGGACCTGGAAGGGGTACGCGGGGTATCTGGGGGAGAACCTTACAAAGCCCCTCCACACGACCGCCGCCTCCAGGGGGTCCTGGTCAAGCCCTAGGGCCTCGAGCGCCTCTGGGAGGCTGGGCTCCACCTCGGAGAGGCCCCTGGGGGCGTAGTCAACGGTGACCCCGGGGTCCCGTGTCAGCTGGGTTACTAGGTACTGGTCGGGGAGGTGTGTCTGGAAGACGCTTCTCCCACGACCCGTTTTCGCCAGGTAGACGAGGGTAGCATTCGCATCCCGGGCCCTTGTGAGGAGCATTGTGAGGCTCGCGAGCTTCTCGGCGACCTCTAGAAACACCAGGTCTCCCAGCTCTAGCCCTGTTGTATCAAGCCTCCTCGAGGCTATGCTGGTCCCTTGCCCGAGGGCGTGGGCCAGTACCTTCTCA
>JALWDA010000088.1 GCA_027014955.1 Desulfurococcales archaeon
CGTGAACGGCTTCGGCGAGAGGGGGGGCAACGCGGCGCTCGAGGAGGTGGTTGCTGCGCTCGAGTTCCTCATGGGGTACAAGACCAACATTGACCTACGGATGCTCAAGAGGGTCTCCGACATCGTCTCGGAGAGGTTCGGCATAAGGATGCCCCCCAACAAGGCGGTCGTGGGACTCAACAGCTTTGCCCACGAGGCGGGCATACACGTGCACGGCGTCCTCGCGAACCCGAGGACCTACGAGCCCATCCTACCCGAGGAGGTTGGGAACGTAAGGAGGATAGTCCTGGGGAGGCACAGTGGCAAGGCGGGGGTAGAGTACGTGCTGAGGCACATAGGCGTCGAGCCCGACAGGGACATGGTGCGCTACGTGCTGAAGCGCCTCAAGGAGGTCGCCCCCCGCATGAAGAGGGTGGACCAGGACATGGTCGCCGAGTGGGTTGAGGAGTACAGAGCAGCCAAGAGCATAGAGGGTATACCCGCGCCCGTCAAGGAGGCCAAGAGGGGTTGAGGACCCACAAAGTCCTGCTCATACCTGGAGACGGGATAGGGCCCGAGCTGGCTCCCCTGGCCAGGGACCTGCTCCAAGTACTGGAGGATAGGGGGATAGCGCGGTTCGAGGTCAGGGAGGCCCCCGCTGGCGACAGAACGCTGGAGGAGACGGGCGAGGCTCTGCCCAGGGAGACGCTGGATCTTGCCAAGAACTGGGCCGACGCTGTGCTGAAGGGCCCCGTGGGCGAGAGTGCCAGGGACGTTGTCATACCCCTTAGGAGGGAGCTGGACCTGCACACCAACCTTAGGCCCGCCTTCACGCTACCTGGGGTCCCGGCAGTGCGTGAGATGGACCTAGTCATCGTGAGGGAGAACCTGGAGGACGTCTACGTGGGCGCCGAGTACTCTCACGGGGACCTGGCCTTCGCCCTCAAGCTGGTTACGGCAGGGCAGACGAGGAGGGTCGCTCGCCTAGCGGCGAGGATAGCAAAGGAGCGGAGCGGCAGGGCTACGATTGTTACCAAGTCCAACGTCCTCAGGGTTACCGACGGCCTGTTCAGGAGGATTTCGGAGGAGGTTTTGAGCAGGGAAGGGGTGGAGCATGAGCACATGTACGTTGACGCCGCTGCTATGGAGATGGTGAGGAACCCCCGGAGATTCGACGTTGTCCTCACCATGAACCTGTATGGTGACATACTCAGCGACCTCGCCGCGCAGGTATCGGGCAGCCTGGGAACGGCGGCCTCAGCCAACGTGGGGGACGTGAAGGCCATGTTCGAGCCTGTTCACGGGGCTGCCTTCGATATAGCTGGGAGGGGCGTCGCGAACCCCATATCTACTATAATGAGCGTGGGCCTCATGGTTGACTGGCTGGGCTATGGCGGCGCCTATAGGGCTATAAGGAAGGCGGTGGAGGCCTCACTGAGCGAGGGGGCGCGAACCCCCGACCTGGGCGGGGGGTATTCTACTGTGGAGTTCTACCGTGTTTTTAAGAGGCGCCTGGAAGCCCTACTGTCCTAGGTTTAATGCTTCCCCGAACCCCTTTCATGAGTATTTTAATTATAATATCCACGTTGCTGGCGTGGGCAAGGAGGGGTGGTTGAAATGGATGGCGGGGACAAGTGGTATAGCTACGCGGCCCGCATACTAGAGGCCCACACTGGGAGGAATGGTCTCCCAGAAGACCAGATAGTAGTGGTAAAGCCCGACTACTTGCTCATGAACGACATAACCTTCCTCCTAACGCTGAGGATACTCGAGAAGACCGGGGCCGTTGCCAGGGCTGATTGCAGGAGGGTCCCCACCATCATAAGCTTCGACCACTACGCTCCCGCTCCCACAGCCGACATAGCCACGAGCCATGCTAGGATGCGGAAATATGCACACCAGTGGGGATGCACCCTCTACGACGTGGGCGACGGCATCATGCACCAGCTTGCCGTAGAGGACCACATGGCCCCGGGCGTCCTAGCGCTGGGGGCGGACAGCCACACCATAACCTATGGCGCGGTGGGGGCGTTCTCCAGCGGCATAGGCAGCACCGAGGCTGCCTACATTATGGTGTATGGGAGCATATGGCTCAAGGTGCCCCGGGTGGTCGACTACGTGCTGGAGGGGAAGCTGGAGGAGCCTCTCACGGGCAAGGACCTGGTCCTCCACATCCTGGGCATCGAGGGCGGGGATGGCCTCATATACAAGAGCGCCGAGTTCACGGGCCCCGGTCTCTCCAGCATCCCCATACCAGACCGCCTCACGGTGGCCAACATGATGGTCGAGGCAGGAGCCAAAACGGGCATATTCCCCAGCGACACCGTGCTGAGGAGGTGGATGGAGGAGACCCGCGGCAGCTATAGGGAGCGTGTCCCCCTGCCTCCCAAGCCAGTCGATGGCCGGGGTGACGCCCGTTTCATAGACCTCGGAAGCCTGGAGCCCATGGTCTCCAAACCCCACGCTCCCTACAACGTCGCAAGCATCGGTGAGGTCGAGGGCATTGAGGTGGACCAGGTCTTCATAGGAAGCTGCACCAACGGGCGACTAGAGGACCTGGTGGCAGCTGCTAGGATAATCGGCAAGCATGGTATAAGGAGAGGGGTCAGGGTCATCGTGACCCCCGCGAGCAGGAGGGTCTACAACAAGGCCCTGGAGATGGGTGTCCTACAGAAGCTCCACCAGGCAGGGGCGGTCATAGCTGTCCCCGGATGCGGGGCCTGCTTCGGAGCCCACCTGGGCGTCGTGGGGGAGGGCGAGGTAATGCTCTCCACCAGCAACAGGAACTTCCCCGGAAGAATGGGCAGCCCCAAGGCCGAGGTCTACCTCGCCTCACCCTACACCGCGGGAGCCACTGCAGCGGAGGGCAAGATAGCAGACCCCCGCCGTTACATAAAACCAGGCAACTAGCCCCTCTTTCACCCCTTCGGTTTCTGACATGAAAGATCCCTAAACTTGTTATCCTCTTCAAAAGAGTACATGCTACCCGGGGGCCCGGGGAGATGTTATTGCACTCACCTTATAATCTCCGGGGCTGAACATCTGGACTTGTACGGGTGTCTCCCCCGGTGACCCCCGATGAGGAGCAAGGGTGAGAGTAAATCACCGAGGGTGTACTCGCCGCCCCGGGAGCATGGGGCTTATGGCGTTTGGCTCGCGAGTGTGGGCTATGGGCTCGCATCTCTGAGGGACCCTGACCCCCTTCTTCTGGTCTCAGGCCTAGCAGCGTCGCTCCTGGTGCTCTTCTCGCTGGACTATGTCAGGGTGACTCGCCTCTCCGGGTACTCGCCCCTGGTGATTGGGGTGGTTTCCCTGCTCTATCTTCCCCTGGTTTTATCCAGATTGCCCGTCTCTCTGCCTCTGGCTGCTGTTGCGTTGGTTTTGCTCCTCATGACGCTCTCTAGCAGGGGCTTTAGCAACATTGCTGGCGCGGGCCTGATTGGGGCTTCGGGGGGATTCATTTTGCTCTCGAGCAGGGTCTTTGACCCGCTTTCGCTCTTCTTCCCCATTGCGTACAACGTCCTAGCCACGAGCCAGGCCCAGATGAGGGTCACGGGCCTGCGTCTCCCCAGCTTGGCTGGTGAGGCCCTGGGTGCTCTGGCTGTGGGGTTGTTCGCCCTCTACTTCTGGAGCTCGGGTTCGGGGGCATTGGTTCCGCTTCTGCTCTGGGGCGACATTGTGACGCGCTACCTTCTTAGGCTGGGGGGCGTCTATGATAGGATGGGGCTTAAGAAGTATGGGGTCGTGGAGTTCATCCGCACGGTCGCGGTTCAGGTACTTGTCGCCCTCCTCCTAAGGTGATGCCCTTGAAGGTAAGCCTGGTCAAGGTATCGAACTATCCCCTGGCGGGGGGGCTCCTCGCCTCGCTCCTCGGTATACTCCTCGTCCATTTCAAGCCGGGCACTCACCCCCTTCTCATGCTCTCTGGCGCGACCCTATCCTTCCCCACGGCCATGTTCATATT
>JALWDA010000089.1 GCA_027014955.1 Desulfurococcales archaeon
CCCGGGGCCCTCGAGGCGGAGCTCGTCGGCCTTGGAGAGGGCGTCCCTTATCCTCCTCTGCTCCTCGGCGAACCTCCTCCACTCGGCCACGGGGTCGGGGCGGTCGAGCTTCATGGCCTTGAATATGAACTCCCTCCACTCGAGGGGCGCGAACCCCGCCTCCTGGGCGTCCGCGGGGGTGGGGTAGATTGTCACGACCCACTTGAGGCTGCCCTCGCTGTCCCTCCTCATGAAGACCTCGCTGAGCCTCCTCATGGCCCGGCTCCGTAGCCTCAGCTTCTCGGGGTCCGCTGATGTCAGGGGCTTGGTGTGGTCGCTGGAGATTATCCTCGCAGTGGCCTCCACCCTCTCCTGTATGAGCAGCTCCAGGGGGGACTCGAACTCCAGGAGCTCGCGGGGCGCGTGGCGGTAGAAGAGCTCGCTCATAACCGAGTCGCTGAACAGTACAATGGGGAAGGCCCCCCTCTCCACGGCGGCCTTGTAGAGGCTCCTGATCCCCTCCAGCCCGGGTATCCCCGCCCTTATGAGGAGGTGCTCCCGGGGCCTGAGGTCGAGGCAGTACTCGGCTATAAGCCGCCCGAACCTCTCCGTGTAGGGGTCGAAGAGCACACCACCCATGCCAGACCACCCGTAGGTGCTTCGACGAACTTACCCATTTATGCCAACGGTGGGGGCCCGGATGATGCTCTGGGAGGCTCATACTGGAGGTGGGCCTCGGCCCGCAGTGAACCGGTCATCCCCGGGCTCCCCCTAGGTGTTGGCTCCTCACGGGCCCCATGCCCACCTTGGGGGCCCTGATGTATATATGTGACGCCCTGTCCCACGCGGGGTCTGGGATGGGCTGTTTCGTCTTTTGCCTAGGATGGTAGTATTTATTTTAAACCAATTGCATAAATACCCGGGGGGACCCCACCGGGGCCCCCGGTGGAGCGCCCATGGACAGCGGGGAGAAGAACAGGAGCGGGGAAACCGGGCAGGGAGGAGCCACGCCCCGGGGAGAGGTGGACTGGTACGGCCTCAGCAAGAGGCTCCACCGCCAATACGGGGGCAAGCTGGAGACCATCCCCAAGATCCCCATAAGGAGACTAAAGGACTTCGCGATATGGTACACCCCCGGGGTGGCCGAGCCCTCCCGGGTCATCTCCCGCGACCCTGATCAGAGCTTCGAGCTAACGAGCAGGTGGAACACCATAGCCGTGGTGAGCGACGGGACCCGTGTGCTTGGGTTGGGGAACGTGGGGCCCGAGGCCGCGTACCCTGTTATGGAGGGCAAGGCGGTCATCTTCAAGTACCTCGGGGGAGTGGACGCGGTCCCCCTGGTCCACAGGGCCCGTGACATCGTGGACTTCCTCCGCCTCCTCAAGACAATTGAGCCCAGCTTCGGGGGGATAAACCTCGAGGACATCGAGAGCCCCAAGTGCTTCGCCCTCCTCGACGAGGCCCAGAGGCAGCTCGAGATACCCGTGTGGCACGACGACCAGCAGGGCACCGCCGCGGCAACGCTGGCGGGGATGATCAACGCGTTCAAGCTCGTGGGCAAGGACATGAGGGAGTCGAGGATAGTCCTCTTCGGGGCAGGGGCGGCTAACATTGCGCTCTACAGGCTCCTCCGCGCCTGGGGGGTGAGGCCCGAGAACATCGCCGTCCTGGACAGCAGGGGGGTCCTCCACCCCGACAGGAGCGACGTGGACCGGCTCATGATAAGCAACCCCTGGAAGTACCGCATAGCCGTGGAGACGAGGGGCGCGGGCCTTAGGCCCGGGGACGGCCTGGAGAGGGCCCTGGAGGGGGCGGACGCCCTCATAGCAGCGAGCCGCCCGGGCCCCGGGGTGGTTAAGAAGGAATGGGTCGCCCGCATGGCGAGGGACGCCATTGTCTTCGCGGAGGCCAACCCCGTGCCCG
Source organism: Desulfurococcales archaeon (assembly GCA_027014955.1). Taxonomy (GTDB): domain Archaea; phylum Thermoproteota; class Thermoprotei_A; order Sulfolobales; family Fervidicoccaceae; genus JALTXS01. Next base: position 1,903 of record JALWDA010000089.1, read on the forward strand.
AGATATGGCCCTGGGAGGCAAGGGAGGCGGGGGCCCGCATAGTCGCGACGGGTCGCTCGGACCTGCCCAACCAGGTGAACAACAGCCTCATATTCCCCGCGGTTTTCCGCGGAGTCCTGGACGTGAGGTCGAGGAAGGTGACCGACGAGATGACCATAGCAGCAGCGGTGGAGGTTGCGAGGTACGCGGAGGAGAGGGGCCTCCGCGAGGACTACATCATACCCAGCATGGAGGAGTGGGACCTGTACCCTCGGGTCGCCGCGGCGGTCGCGGTCAAGGCGGTGGAGCAGGGCGTTGCGCGGAGGACCACCACTTATGAGGAGGAGCTGGAGAGGGCCCGCCGCATAATATCACTCGCGAGGGAGAAGCACGGGCTCCTGTGGGAGAGGGGCCTCGTACCCCCGCCGGAGGAGGACTACGAGTAGCGGGGTGGGGAAGGGTTGTTTAACCCACGTGGCGAGAATATTACACCCACCGCCCCCGGGGGGCGGTTGAATGCTGGAGGCTGGTAGCCGTGTACGAGCCCGCCATACACGTGAGGAGGCCCCTGGAGAGGGACGTGGAGGAGCTCTCGGGCCTCATCCTCAGGTTCTACCGGTTCAACGAGGAGTTCGACCCCGTCTACAGCGTTGCCGAGGACGCGGAGGAGGTGGCCCGGCGACTGGCGGAGGAGTATGTTAAGAGGAGCGACCTCGTGGTCTTCGTCGCTGACTTCGAGGGGAGGGTCGTGGGCTACGTGAAGGGCGAGGTGAGGGAGGCCCCCATGCTCAACGTGAAGCGCCTGGGCGTCCTAAGCGAGCTCTACGTGCTCCCCACCCACCGGAACATGGGGATAGCAACCAAGCTCATAGAGGAGGCCGCCTCACACCTGAGCGGCCGGGGCGTATGGTACCTCGCGGTGGAGTTCCCCACCATAAACTACGTGGCGGAGCGTTTTTACAGGAGGATGGGCTTCCGACCCTACACCAGCATATACCTGAGGGAGAGCCGGAGGTGACCCCAGGGTGAGCGAGCTTGTGATAAGGGAGGCCCGCGGGGAGGACGTGGAGAGCGTCGCAGAGATGGTGGCGAGGCTCAAGGTCCTCAACGAGGAGCTGGACCCCAACTTCAAGGTCGTGGACAACCTGGAGGAGGAGGCCCACCGCTACGCCGAGGAGGTCATAGGGAGCCCGGACCACATAGTCCTCGTCGCCGAGGACCGGGCCGAGGGCAAGACCGTGGGCCTCATAATAGCGGAGGTCTCGGACAGGAGGTTCTACAAGCCCCGCAAGAAGGCCCTTATAACAGACTTCTACGTCAAGCCCCTCTACCGGAGGAGGCGCCTGGGGACCCTGCTCTTCGAGAAGCTAGTCACCGAGGCCCGCAGGCGGGGAGCGGGGATAGTCACGGCCATATTCCCCGCGAACAACAAGATAGCCGAGGAGTTCTACACCAGCCACGGGTTCAGGGACCTCCAGGTCGAGAAGTACAAGCAGGTGGACTAGCTGAATCTTGTTAAGAGAACCCTTTTTAGCCCGGGGGGGGGCTCGGAGAACCACATGGGAGCCCCCCACGCGGGGTTGGGGCTCCCGGTTTTTCAGCCCCCCGAGGCCTATCTCCCTATCTTTTCCCAAAGGGCCCGGCCTCGTAGGCCCTGAGAACCAGTATTATGCCCAGGGCGAGGTAGGAGAACTGGGCCAGGAACCGGGCGAGCTCCATCTTGGTGGAGTACCCGAAGAGGACCGCCAGCACGCTTCCAATGACCCCCTTCTCGTGCATGGGGCTGTCCTTGGGTATGCCCAGGTCGTAGACCTTGGCAGTGGCCCACTCGAGCTCCAGGCCCCGGTCCTCCTCCATGTACTCTAGGGCCTCGTGGACCCCGTAGCCCAGTATTCCGCTTGCTATGAAGATTATCAGCAGGCTCATAGTGAGGAAGAATCGCCTAAGGTCGAGCCTGAGGCTCAGCCTGTTAATAGCGTACACAAGCACCCCCGCGGCCGCCAGGCCCCCCAGGAGGCCCAGCACCGTGCTATAC
>JALWDA010000090.1 GCA_027014955.1 Desulfurococcales archaeon
CTGCTGAGAGCGCTTGGTTGGCAAAGGACATATCCATTACCGAAGCTGGGTGGCCTTCGGCAGCTGCCAGGTTCACGAGCCTTCCCTGAGCGAGGACGTATATTCTCCTTCCATCTGCCAACTTAAACTCCTCCACCTCCTTCCTTATCTCCCTCCTAGAAACGCTCATATCCTCGAGAGCCTCGAGATCTATCTCCACGTTGAAGTGACCAGAGTTGGCCACTATTGCTCCGTCCTTCATGGCTTCAAAATGCTCCCTTCTTATAACCGAGGTGTTGCCCGTGACGGTTACGAAGAAATCTCCGACCTTAGCCGCTTCCTTCATGGGCATCACTAGGAAGCCGTCCATCCTCGCCTCGAGAGCCTTTATGGGATCCACCTCGGTAACTATGACGGTTGCACCCATTCCCCTCGCCCTCTGAGCCACTCCCTTACCACACCAGCCGTAGCCCGCCACTACAAAGTAAGAGCCGGCGATCAGCCTGTTCGTGGCCCTGAGTATCCCGTCTATCGTCGATTGTCCTGTGCCGTACCTGTTGTCGAACATGTGCTTGGTGTAGGCGTCGTTAACGGCTATTATGGGGAACTTCAAAACCCCATCCTTAGCCATAGCTTTGAGCCTTATAACTCCGGTTGTGGTCTCCTCCATTCCTCCGAGGACCTTCTCGGCTAGCTGGGGATACTCCTTATGTATCGTAGAGATCAGGTCAGCCCCGTCGTCTATAACTATGTGGGGCTCCTTCTCTATAACCGATTTAAGGTGGGAGTAGTAGGTATCCCTGTCCTCTCCCCTTATTGCAAACACAGGCACATCGTAGTATTTGACTAAAGCTGCCGCAACATCGTCCTGAGTGGAGAGTGGGTTCGAGGCAGTCAGGAATACCTCTGCCCCGCCCTCTTTGAGCGTTAGAACCAGGTTCGCCGTTTCGGTAGTCACGTGCAGGCACGCCGATATCCTTGTGCCTTCAAGGGGTTTCTCCCTGGAGAACCTCTCCCTGATACTCCTTAAAACGGGCATGTCCATCTCAGCCCATTCGATACGCTTCTTCCCCTGGTCTGCTAGGGATATGTCTTTGATGTGATAGTCCATGGGATCCTCCCTGATGTTTTTGGAATGGCGGAGCCGACGGGATTTGAACCCGCGCCCTCCGGCTTGACAGGCCGGCGTTCTGACCGGGCTGAACTACGGCTCCAGCCAGACTATTATTATATCCCCGACAAAGAGCCTTTTCAAAGGG
>JALWDA010000091.1 GCA_027014955.1 Desulfurococcales archaeon
CATCTAGCTTGCCCGTGTAGGGTACGAGGAGGTCCTGCACCTTCCGGGTTAGCTGGGCGGCCGTTTTTCTAAGCTCCTCCCGCGCAGCCTCGGGTGCCTCTTGGCCCTGCCTCTCGAGCGCCTCGTATAGGAGCTCGGCGGCGAGCTCGCTGGGGTGGACTCCCCTCTCCTCGGCCATGCTCTTTATGCGCTCAAGGGTCTCCTCGTCTAGCTTTATGCAGAGCGTGGGAGGGCCCCGGCTCAACTCTTTCCACCGCTGGGCGGCTCTGGCATGTCCTGGGCTTCTCTTGCCCGGGCCACCTCCTCGGCCTCCCTCAGTATACGGCGGACCTCGTCGTCGGTGGCGGCCCACTGGCTGGGGGGATTGGAGGCTGGTGCTAGCGGCGCTTCTAGGCCAGCGCCCAGCTCAGCGAGCCTTTCCTCGAGCTGCGCGTATATTATGCCCACTTCGGGTATGCTGGTCGCTATGTTGCTCCGGATCTCGCTTATCATGGGCTCAATGCCCTGGAGCAGGGGCCTGGCCTCGCCCACCAGCTTCACGGTCTCGAGCCGGGTTCGGAGCCTTTCGAGACCGAGGCGGAAGCCCCTAATCTGGTCTAGAAGCTTCATCCTCTCCGCAATCTCGGCCGCGAGGAGGGTTGCTTCATCATCCCTGCCCTGCCTCTTGGCCTGGACTAGCCTCTGGTTGAGCTGCGAGATCTTGGCCCCTATCCTGTTCTCGAGATGCATTACCTTGTACTCTGCAGAGCGGAGCGCCACGATGGCCCTCGTCACCTCTATCCTTAGTTGCCTACTATCGTCCCGTTTCTTCCCGTGACGCGGCAAGCCTCGCGCCCTCCAATAAGCATTATTGTGAAAGGGCCTCTTCTCAATATTTTGGAGAACGCGGTATATAAGATGGGGGACGCCAATTTCTAACATGGTGTCCCCCAGGCATGAGCTGGGGGTATCTTCTGGTGAACAGAGTTGAGTAAGGACCGCCTACTGTCGGTTGAGCGTCTTGTCAAAATCTATGGGGACAAGCCCGCAGTTCGCGGCATATCCTTCTCCGTAGACGAGGGCGAGATCTTTGCCCTCATAGGCCCCAACGGGGCTGGGAAGACCACAACCATGAGGATAATAGCCACGCTCCTCAAGCCCACCTCCGGAAGGGTCCTGGTGGATGGCCACGACGTGGTCAGTGAGCCCCTGGAGGTGCGTCGGAGGATATCCTATCTCCCCGAGGAGGCGGGGGCCTACCCCAACATGACGGGCCGCGAGTACCTGGAGTTCGTAGCACAGGTCTACTTCGAGGACCCGGGTGAGGCCAGGGCGGCGGTGGAGAGGGGGATAGAGTACGCCGCCCTGGGGGACGCCATCGACGAGAGGGTTAAGACCTACAGCAAGGGGATGAAGCGCAGGCTACAGCTGGCCCGAGCCCTCATGACCCGTCCCCGGCTCCTCCTCCTGGACGAGCCCACCAGTGGTGTCGACGTGGTCCACGCGGTCCATCTAAGACGCGTGGTGAAGAGAGTGGCGAGGGAGGAGGGCTCCACGGTTCTTCTAAGTAGCCACAACATGCTGGAGGTCGAGTACCTGAGCGACCGCGTTGCCTTCATACACGAGGGCCGCATACTCGTAGAGGGGACGCCCGGGGAGGTGAAGAAACGCTATGGAGCGGGCAACTTGGAGGAGGCCTTCGTGAGGGCTCTGGAGGAGCAGGGCCTCTCGCTGGGAGGGAGTGGCTGAAATGGCGCGCAGGCTCAAGGTACTAGTATCGAAAGAGGTAAGGGAGCTGGTGCGGGACCCCAAGATCATCTTGGTAATGATACTCGTCCCAAGCCTCATGTTCATAATCATGGGCGAGGCGGTGGGGTTCGCCGCGGAGAAGACGGCAGAAGAGATACTGAAGGGAGTGGACACGGCCTTTGTTGATGGAGACGGTGGGTGGGCCAGTGACCTCCTCTACTCCATAGCTAGCAGCGCCCCCGTCTCCCGGGTAGACAGAATACAGGTCACCCATGGGGAGGACGTTGCGGATAGGGCTCTCGAGCTCGCCGCGTCGGGGCGGTACGACCTCGTGATAGCGGTTCCACAGGGATTCACCGAGAACATAACCAGCGCCCGCCCTGCCGTGGTCCTGGTTTACAGCGTGGTCCGGGGACTCAGCGTAGCCGCGGGGGCGAAGCCCGAGGTTGTCACGGGGCTTCTCGAGTCGTACAAGGAGCACCTGGTGAAGCAGTGGCTGAGGAGGGCCTTCCCCGACAAGGACCCAAATGTCCTTCTCAACCCCTTCACAGTGGTGGAGGAAGCTGTTGTTAAGGGAAAGGCCCTGCCCCAGCAGGCCCTATCGATGCTCATGAGCCAGTCTTTCCTCCTCTTCCTGGGCCCCCTCATACTCCTCTCGATGGCCGCCAGCATTGCGGCGGCGAGCATCGGGGTGGAGAAGGAGGAGAAGACCCTCGAGACACTCCTCTCCCTACCTATTAGGGGAAGGGACGTTCTCTTCAGCAAGGCCATAGCCACCCTCATCGTTGCGGTCATTGGGACGCTGAGCCTGTCCCTGGGCTTCACGGTCTACATGAGGAGGGTGTTGAGCATGCCCCTCGAAATAGCGAGTCAGGCGGGCGCCACCGGGGCCCAGCCTTACGGGTACTCTGGGGGCCTGGGTTTCTCCCAGGTCCTGGAGCTGCTGGGGGTCGGCACGGTTGTGGTTGCCGTGGTGGGCGTCTTCCTCAGCATAATGCTGGTGCTCCTCCTCTCGATAGTGGTGTCCAGCCTGGCGGGCAACGTGAGGGAGGCCCAGGCCCTCGCCGGGTACATATGGTTACCCCTCTTCATACCCCTCTTCGCCATGATGTTCCTCAACATAACGAGCCTCGGCCCCCTGGGACAGGCAGTACTGGCGATGCTTCCCTTCGCCACCCCCCTGTTGGCCCTCAAGGCGGGCTTCGAGGGCGTACCGTGGATAATGTACGCCAACCTGGCGACGAACCTGGCCTACTCCCTACTGGTTCTTTTCCTGGGAGCCCGGTGGTTCGAGGGGGAGAAGATACTCACGGCACGCATCAGAGCTCGCAGGAGGGGCCTTATACGCGGGCTCGTGGGCACGGGGCGGTGATAGGGAGGTCATGGGACATGGTGGGGCAGAGGCTCCTGGTTGACACCGACGTGGTTATCGATGACCGGGAGGATTCCAAGCACCCCTTCTTCCGCGAGTACCTCCGGAGGAAACAGGGGCTCCGCGTAACCGTATCCCGCCTCGAGGCGGGCGACTCCCACATACCCGCACGGCATTCCCGGGACGCGGTCCTGGTAGAGAGGAAGAGCGCGAACGACTTGGTCTCGAGCATTATAGACTCCAGGCTATGGAGCCAGGCCTCACGCCTTGCAAAAGCAGCGGAGGAGATGGGGGCCCGCCCCATACTCGTGGTCGAGGGAAGCCTGGAGCGGGTCCTCCGCTACCGCAGTGTGGCGCCCAGTGCAGTCCCACGGGCACTGGAGGCCCTCCAGGCGAGCTATGGGGTCATAGTGGTGCCCACCCTCGACATGGAGCACACGGCCGAGTGGCTTGCCGCAAGGGCGCGTGCGAGGAAACAGGGCCAGTCCACGAGCCGCCCCGGCGAGTCTCTCCCCCTGGCTTATTATAGGAGGCCTCGGAGGATGAGCCTCGATGAACGCATCCTATTCATCGCCGCGAGCATAGCGGGGCCCGAGCTGGGGAGGAGGCTGCTGGAGAGGTTCGGGAGCCTGAGAGAACTCGTCAACGCAGGGCCCCGTGCCCTGGAGGAGGTGCGTGGAGTGGGTCCGCAGAGGGCTCAGGAGCTCTTCATGCTTTTTAACAAGAAGTGGAGGCCTAGGGAGGAGGGGGGAGAGACTCGCCGGGGCGGCTCGTGGACTGGCCCTGTTTCCTCG
>JALWDA010000092.1 GCA_027014955.1 Desulfurococcales archaeon
GGGCAGGCTCCGGGGGATCGTCGAGAGGCTGCGGGGCACGCTCCAAGAGGGTGCCGAGAAATTCTGCGAGGATATCTCGATGTGTGCGGAGGGTGGCTGTGGACTCCCAGCTGGTCTAGATGAGAGGATTGAGGTGATACTGAGGAGGTTGCTCTGTCTCTACTGTCTAGAGGCTCTTAGAGGGAGAGGTGGCGTAGAATGCCAGAGGTTCCTCGAAAGACTCCTAGACTACCTCTCCGCCGCTCTATTGGAGCCCCCGTTCACGGTGAGGGTGTCAGCGGTTACCCTAGACCCGGTCTATAGGGATGGGGGCCTTGTGAAGGTAACGGAGGAGGCGCGTAGGAGGCTTGAAGAGATACCCGGCGCCTGGGAGGCTATTGTTAAACTCGCGACGAGAAGCGGCTATTATAAGGACGAGGCTGGCGTCCGTGAGAGGCTCCTGCCTAGGGTATTGGCGCTACCTTATGCTCTGGGGAAGCTCCGCGAGAGGCGTGGCATGAAGCCCAATGTGGTGCAGCCGAGGGGGCTGAGCGTCTACGAGGAGGTTGTATCGCTCTACGAGGAGGCTAGGAGGGTTGCGGGGAGTAGAGGGTACCGGGCATGCACCGTTTGCGGTGGGCTGCCGGCGGTCATCAGGTTTCCGAGGCGCGGCACTACCGTCGGTAGCGTGAGGATAGATGGCGGGTCGCTCGGGAGGCTCCAGGAGGCTACCGGGTACCTTGTTGATGAGGGCGAGTCGCTCTGCCCGTATTGTCTTCTCCGGAGGCTCCTGGGGCGCTATCCGCAGCTAGTATACACTGGTGCCGAGTCAGAGCCACTCGCGTCTACGGCGGAGGTCGCGAACATCTGTACACTGCCCGAGTTAGCCAAGATGCTCCTTGCTGGCGAGCAGGAGGCGGCTCTAGAGGCGAAGAGGATGCTAGACTACTACGAGTTAGTCTTAGAGGCGTTAAGGCAGAGGCCTGGCAGTGCGCCCAGCGAGTTAGAGGGGAGGCTCCGGGTAGCCACCTATATCCTTGAACGTGCCCTTGACCTGTTCATCCGTGAGAGGAAGCCACGCGGGCTTAACAACTACGTAGCGGTGGTGTACGGCGATGGGGATAGCATCGGGAGCGGCTACTGGAGGGGGCTCCTCTACCTCAACCCGTGCGGCAGCAGCGAGGGCAAGAAGCTCTGCGAGAAGATAGAGGAGGAGCTGAGGCGGGATGGTTTCAACCATGGCCTCCCAAAAGAGGCGATACCCTCGCTCCGCTACTACCGCGTCTTATTCCGCATGGTGTATACACTCTCTGATAGAGAGAAGCTCGGGGAAAAGCACGGAGGCTTGTTGCTGGAAGCGGCGCTTGCGAACGCGATGCTAGTCTATGCTGCCTCCAAGGCCCTCGGGTTCAGCGAGCCGGTGAGCGTGCTTACAACCCCCGCCTATATAGAGACGCTATCCTCGAGCATAATGATATCTGCGCTCGTAGACGCGGCTATCGTCAAGGCCCTCGGCGGTATACTCGTGTATGCCGGCGGCGATGATCTCGCGGCAATCCTGCCAGCCTATTGTAGAGCGTGGAGGTTGGACGAGAGTACACTGATACACCCGCAGATTGAGGCGCTGTCACTGCTTCTATCCAGGCTGGCGGCCCCAGGGGCTGACCCCAAGGGCATCCGCTCAGAGCTCCTGAACATCCTCGCAGACCTAAAGGAAGTTCTCAGCCACGAGGAGATATCCGAAAACGACGTTAAGAAACAGATACCCCTCCTACTGGCATTCATAAAGGACCAGATTTCTAAGCTTGCCGAGAGGGGACATTAATTTAAAAATTCTTTAGATACCTGCGGTAGCTTTCATACCTTTCCTTTATCTCCTCAAGGAAGTCCCCTCCGAACTTCTCCAAAAAGGCGTCTGCGAGAACTATAGCGAGCATAGCCTCCCCAACCACCGAAGCCGCAGGAACCGCAACTACGTCCGTCCTCTCCTTTCCCGCTTTCAGCTCTTCTTTCGTGTTTATATCAACGCTCCTTAAGGGATTCTTTAAGGTGGGAATAGGCTTCATAGCCACGCGGACCACCACCGGCATGCCGGAAGTCATTCCCCCTTCCGTTCCCCCGAGGTTGTTAGAGTATCTAAAAAAGCCCCTCTCCTCGCTCCAGCCTATCTCGTCGTGAACCTGCGAGCCGAAGCGTTTAGACGCCTCAAAACCGAGCCCTATCTCCACACTCTTAATAGCCTGGATACTCATCATAGCCTGAGCTATCCTTCCGTCTATCCTCCTGTCCCACTGGATATGAGAACCCAGCCCCGGAGGAACACCTACGGCGAAAACCTCAAAGACTCCCCCGAGGCTCTCCCCTCTTTCCTTCGCCTCATCTATCAGCTTCTTAAACTCTTCATCCTTTTCAGGAAAAGGAATCCTGAGCTCGGAGTTCTCGGCTCTCTCGTGGAGCTCAAGGAGTTTTTTCTCGTCAGCGAAATAGCTCTTGTCTTTCAGCTCTTCAAGCTCCTTACTACCGATGCTTACCACAAAGCTCCCTATCTTTATTCCGAACTCCGATAAAAACCTTTTACAGACCGCTCCTACCGCTACCCGTGCCGCCGTCTCCCTTGCAGAGGAACGCTCAAGGATGTTCCTGAGGTCCCTCTGGTTGTATTTCAGACCACCCGCGAGGTCTGCGTGCCCAGGACGGGGACGCGTGAAAGGAACTACGGATTCCGGCGGCTCTCCCTCAATAGCCATCTTCTCCTTCCAGTTCTCCCAATCCCTGTTTCTTATAAATAGAGCTATAGGAGAGCCGAGCGTTTTCCCAAAGCGAACTCCCGAAAGAATCTCAGCACTATCCTTTTCTATCTTCATCCTCCCGCCGCGTCCGTATCCCTTTTGCCTTCTTCTTAACTCCTTGTTTATGTCTTCCTCCGCGAGCGGGAGGTTTGCGGGAATACCCTCTAAGATTGCTGTCAGACCCTTCCCGTGGCTCTCCCCTGCGGTTAAAAATCTAATTACGCGAAGCGTCATTAAGCTTCTTCTTTCTTAATTCTGGGAGCCTTTACTACCTTACCCGCCTTTAGGCACTTGGTGCATACGTAAATACGCTTTATCGTCCCGTCGGGAAGTCTCACCCTCATCTTGTGAACGTTAACCTTAAAGATTCTTCTATTCCTTTCACCCGAGAAGGTCACCCTTCTTCCTACCACCGCTCTCTTTCCACAAATCTCACAAGCCGCCATCCTTCTACCTCCTTACACCGCAAGGAGAGTATTATAGTATAAAAACATTAAGATAATGTTGAGCAAAGAAACTATTAAGGAGATAGGAAAACACTTTCTAACCTTAGCTACTATATTTCTATCTGTTGGATTGATAAGTCCCTTATTCCAGAAGCGAGAAGTTTCCCTCATAAGCTTGCTACCAGGTTTTTTCTTCTGGTTTGTTTTTTTCCTTTTAGGTGTCTATTTTATTAACAAAGGAAGTGAAGATGGATAGCTATACTGTAGCATTCACACTTGTAGGCATCGCTGTATTGATGGTCGGACTGATTATAGCCTGGATAACAAATAAACAAAGAAAGCCTGCGGAAAGAACCTAATCCCAAATTCCCTGTAAAATTTTCTCTATGAATACCAAAACCCTCATAAAGGAAACCCTCCAAAAGGCACTAAAAGAGCTCTACGGTTTAGAGCTTCCCGAAAAAACAAAAGTGGAAAAGCCAAAGGAAGAGGCTCACGGAGACCTCTCAACTAACGTTGCCTTCCTCCTCGCAAAGGAACTAAAAAAACCTCCCGTTAAAATAGCCCAGGAGCTCGCACAAAAACTATCCGAGGACGAAAGATTCAAGAGCGTAGAAGCCGTAAAAGGCTTCATAAACTTCCGTTTCTCAAGGGATTTTCTGATAAAAGAAACCAAGA
>JALWDA010000093.1 GCA_027014955.1 Desulfurococcales archaeon
TCCCCATCCACGTCCCCCCGGGCCTCCAGCTCCCCCGAGAAACTCCGGGCCCTCTCCCAGAGCCCCCGGAGGTCCTTGCCCAGGACAAGTATGAGGTTGTTCCGCACCCTGAAGGGCCTGCCCTCCACAACGCTGCACTCACGCCCCGTGACCTGTGAGAGGTAGGCGCACATGTCCCCGGGATTCGCGAGTGTCGCCGTCAGCGTCACTACCTGCATATCCTTTTCACTGTAGTCGGAGAGTATCCTCACCATACCCAGCAGGAGGGCAAGGCTCCGGGGCCCGTAGAAGTCAAGCTCATCCAAAACGAGGAGGTCCAGCTCACGGAAGAACTGGGCTAGGAGAGGGCGGCCCGGGCTCTCCACAAGCCTCTTAACATCATGCATTAGGAACGCGGGGTTCGTCACAACCAGGCTGCTCGAGGCAACCTGGCTCCTGAGGCCAGCGGTTCCCCGCTCCTTAACTATGAGGTCCCGGGAAAGGGCGTCTAGCTTGACAGCTCCCGCCCCCGCCGCCCTGCTGTAGCACTCTAGCCTCCGCAGCTGGTCATTGGCAAGGGCCAGGGTGGGGTAGACCGCGATGGCCCTGAATCCCCCCTCGCCAGCCCTCCGGGCATAGTAGAGTGCCCATGCCTCAGTCTTGCCCGAGCCAGTGCCCGAGCGGAGGACGAGGTTTTTCCCCTCCTCGAGCGCCTCAAGCGCCTCTAGCTGGTGGGCGTAGAGCCTCCTCCCCCGGAGCCAGGGGCACTCCCTCTCCAGCCCGGGTAGTATCTCGTCGAAGGTCTTGCTAGCCAAATCTGGCTTGAGGGGAGGCTCCTCCCTATACCTATACTCGTAGCCCAGCTCCCTGAGCATCACACGGGAATCTATAGGCATGTACAATACCTCCTATAATGGACACATCCCGTGGAAACGCTGGGGCTCTTTTCACCCATCACCCTCATGTGGGACCACCACTGCCCGACCCTCAATTCTCATCCCCTTCTCCTTCAGCCCTTGGTAGACCCTGCGGAGCAACACCAGACCGGGCCCCTCCTTGACGACAACACCGTACTCCAGGGCATGCACTATCGTGGGATTCCCCTTCCGGAGCATATCCAGAGCCTCCCCCGTAGTGTAGGGGTGGGGCTCCACAGAAGCCAGGTCATCGCCCAGGACCTCCATGACCCTCCCGATACGCTCGAGGTAAGGCTCTCTGAAATCCGCCAAAATGAGCAAGCCGTAGTCGCTCCAAGGCTTGTGGGTCCGGAGGGCCCTGGAACCGAATAGTATGATAGAATCCAGCCTCCACGGGCCCTCCTCGAGCCTCCTCCTAGCCCTCTCTAGGACTATCCACTCCTCTCTCGACAAGCCCTCGGACATACCCTATCACCGACCTTGCCGCATTTATCGCCCTGAGGGCCGTGGCCCTATCATAGGCCTCATGGGGAGTCGTCTCTCCGGGATGGGCGTTGGGGTAGCGCGAGGGTATGTAGTGGCGGTCCAGCTCCCTAGCCTTTTCCAACAGGTCCTCGGGAACCTGGACTCCAAGGACCTGGGAGAGCTGTAGCATAGGCTCCCTAACACCATGGCCCCATGGGTTTTGGTTGTAGTGGTACAACGCGGCCTTGACCGCCTTCTCCGCTGCCTGCTGGGAGTAGAAGGCAGCGGCATTGAACCTGCCCGCGCGCTCTAGGTCCTCAGCTGTATCCAGGTCCCAAAGGGCCTCATCCATCCATTTGAGTGCCTCTCCCCTGAGCTTGGTCAAACGCTCTCCCCGGTCTACATTATGTTAGCTTTCCTTAAATACTGGCCCATCAGCACTTGTAACATCGTTTTTATGACTTACGGTTCTCTCCCCGGGAGAGTAGTGTCCCCCTATATAAGAAGGCCTCCCCCATGGTTTATACAAGGGGGACCGACCAGGCGGGTGGGTCAATTGAGTGGGAAGGACCTTAGGCCCGACAGGGTTTACAGGGACATGGCAGAGCTGGCTGGCCTCGCGGTGAAGCTCAGGGTCTTAGCCGACCTCTTCCAGGGCATTATAGTGTTCTCTTTCTTCGGCCTCTACGCCGGGGGATACTGGCTAATAGTCTACTCCCTTTCAAGCCTAATCAGCAAAAGCGCGCACTGGGGGGCTGTTATACTGGTGTTCTTCCTACTAATGTTCATGCTCTCGGGCATCGTATTCACCACCCCCCTCGCCAAGGCAAGCTACGATCCCGGAAAAGCGTCTCAGGTCGCCTCAATACTCGTGGCCAGCCTGGCCTTCGTTACCGCCATGTTTATTCTCCCCCTCCTTGCCAGGCATGGGTACCTGTCACACCCCGGGTACAACTGGGCCCTAGCCCTTGGAGTCTACCTGCTCGCCCAGTACAAGCTCTACGAGGCAGGGCGGAACAAACACCCCCCCTACAGTGTTGTCACTACCCACAGTCTCCTAATATCTGGCCTGCTAACCCTCCTCTCCTACAGCCTTGGAGGCTTAGTGTACACAAGGCTGGGAGAGACCCCGGCAGCACTCTTCGTACTGGGCGGCGTCCTGCTATCCTATCTCGCCTCCCTCCTCCACCTCGCTAGGAGGGCCAGCCTGCTCTGGGAGGAGGAGCTAAACGGCATAATCAAGAGCGCCTAGCACGTGCCCGGGGGTTAGTGCCAAGGGATGGTGAGCATCAGGCATGCCGAAGCCCGGTGACCCTGAGGGGGAGGGAGAGGGACGTCAAAAAATATTTAACATAGCAAATAGCAAAACACCTGTCCAACACGGCGAAGACCAGCCAATAGAAACCACAGGGAACAGTCTTCCTCCCCTCGAGCTCAATGAAGGGGAGGAGGCCCTAATGCACCCCAAGCGTTTCATGATAGCCACCCTCCTCTACCTAGGCGGAACCATGGAGGTGGGGCAGCTGCAGAGGGCGACTGGCATGGGGTGGGGCGAGCTGGACTCCCACCTCCGCCGAATGGAGGCACGGGGCCTGGTGTTGAGGAGGAAGACCCTGACCCTCCGGGGCCCCCGGTCCCTGGTCAGGCTCACGGGCGAGGGTAGGAGGGCCTACGAGTCCCTCGCCTCCAAGCTAAAGAAACTCCTTGAAGATGTGGGATGAGGCCCCATGTCGGGGGGAGGATGCTGGGTCGAGGCTAAGGACCTTGAGAAGGTCTACCCGGGCGGAACTCATGCCCTGAAGGGTATCGATGTAGGGATGGGCCCTGGCGCCCACGCTATAATGGGGCCCAACGGGAGCGGTAAGACGACCTTCCTATCAATCGTGGCGGGCGCCCTCGCCCCCACTAGGGGCAGGGTAACCGTCTGCGGGCACGATGTGTGGGGGAGGGGCTGGAGGGAAGCCCGCCTCGCAACCGGCTATGCGCCCCAGGATGCGCCCTTCAGGGACCGCCTGACCCTGCTCGAGAACCTTGTATGGTACGGTAGCTTGAGGGGCCTGTCCCTCGGAGAAGCACGGTCCCGTGCCCTGGAGCTCCTCGAGCTCCTAGACCTGAGGGAGAAGGCGGGCGAGCGTGTCCAGAGGCTCAGCGGGGGGATGAGGAGGAGGGCCATCATAGCATCGGCCCTCATGGCCCACCCCAGGGTGCTGCTCCTAGACGAGCCCTCCTCGGGGCTGGACCCCTCCGCCAGGAGGGAGCTGTGGGGCCACATTGGCTCCCTGCTTAGGAGGGGGCTTGTGGAGACCCTCCTTTACACCACCCATGATGCACTGGAGGCTCAGGAGCATAGCGATAGGGTCTACATTTTCCACCGGGGCGAGCTGAAGACCCGGGGCGCGCCCGGGGAGCTTATAGAGAGGTATGCTCCCCTCTCTCAGGTTGCACTCGTTATTCGTGGTCCCGGTGGGGACCTCGACTGGGTGGGGGGCGTTGAGGGGGTTG
>JALWDA010000094.1 GCA_027014955.1 Desulfurococcales archaeon
CCTATCAATGTACCTCCAGGCCTCCTCCTCCATCTTGTCCGTGAGCCACTCCACGTAGTAGCTCCCTGCCAGGGGGTCAACCGTGTCCGCCACGCCCGTCTCGTAGGCTATTATCTGCTGGGTCCTCAGCGCCAGCTTGGCGGCGAACTCGCTGGGGACCCGGAAGGGCTCGTCGAGCGCGTTGGTGTGGAGGCTCTGGGTCCCACCCAGCACGGCCGCCAGCGCCTCTATCGCTGTCCTCACAACGTTGTTCCAGGGCTGCTGGGCGGTGAGGCTCACTCCGGCGGTCTGGGTGTGGAAGCGGAGCCAGAGGCTCCTCTCCTTGCGGGCCCCGAACCACTCCTTCATTATGCGGGCCCACATTCTCCTCGCCGCGCGGAACTTGGCTATCTCCTCGAAGAAGTTTATGTGGCTGTCGAAGAAGAAGCTCAGGCGGTGGGCGAACTCGTCCACCTCCATCCCCCTGCCCCTGAGGTGCCTGACGTACTCGATGCCGTCGGCGAGGGTGAAGGCCAGCTCCTGCACAGCTGTGCTCCCCGCCTCCCTTATGTGGTACCCGCTTATGCTTATGGGGTTCCACTTGGGGAGGTTCTTGACGCTCCACTCCACCACGTCCATGGCTATCTTAACAGCTGCCTCGGGGGGGTACACGTAGCTCTTCTGGGCCATGAACTCCTTCAACGGGTCGTTCTGCACGGTGCCCCCAATCCTGTCACGGGGGACGCCCTGCTTCTCGGCAACGGCCACATACATGCTGAGGAGGATGGGGGCCGGGGGGTTGATGGTCATGTTAGTGGTGACCTGACCCATGTCAATGCCCCTGAATATAATCTCCATGTCAAGGAGGCTGTCAACAGCCACGCCGCAGACCCCCACCTCCCCCGAGGCCCGGGGGTCGTCGCTGTCTATGCCCAGGAGCGTGGGGAAGTCGAAGGCCAGGCTCAGGCCCGTCTCCCCGTGCTCTATGAGGAAACGGAGCCTCCGGTTAGTGTCCTCGGGGGTCCCGAAGCCCGAGAACATCCTCATGGTCCACAGGCGGCCCCGGTACATCGTGGCATGTATGCCGCGGGTGAAGGGGTACTCTCCGGGGAGGCCCAGCTTCTCGAAGTAGTCATAGCCCCGAAGGTCAGCCGGCGTATAGACCCTCTTGACCTCTATGCCCGAGAGGGTGGTGAACCTCTCCCTCCTCTCAGGGTACCTCTCCAGGGCGCGGCGGAGGGGG
>JALWDA010000095.1 GCA_027014955.1 Desulfurococcales archaeon
CTCCTGTACTGTCCCTCGTGTATCATGAGGTCGAGGGGAAGACGGGGCCTCGTGGGCGGGTCCTCAGCGGGAACCCCAATAGTGAGGCCAAAGAGGGGATAGGTGTGGGGAGGGAGCTTGAGCAAGTCTATTATCCTGTCAGCCGCGTTCTGCACGGCACCTATAAAGCATATCCCGTACCCAAGGCTCTCGGCAGCTAGCGCCATGTTCTCGGCCGCGAGGGCCGCGTCAATGGCAGCGAAGACTAGGAGAGAGAAGTCGTTCCTCCCCCTCCTCTCCCCCCGGTACTCGAGGAGCTTCTCGACCCGATGGAGGTCGGCTAGGAAGACGAAGAACTCCCCCGCCTCAGCCACATGGGGCTGGCCTATCCACTCGCTTATAACGCGCTTCTGCTCGGGCGTGGTCCTTATGGCGGTCCACAGGTGCATGGCCGCGTCCGTGGGTGCCCTGAGGGCCGCCCTCATGAGGGCCTCCACGTGCTCGCTGGGGAGGGGGCGGGGCTCGTACTTGCGTATGGAGCGGTGCTTGGCAATGGTTTCCAGCACGCTCATCCCGTTGAGCTTCTCCAGCTCCATGGCTAATCACCTTTCAGAGCCTCTGGTATGGGGGTTCCTGTTTTTTGCAATACTTTCAAAGTTAATGAGCATTACCACGCCGTGTGTTTCGAGCGCTAGCCCGTATGCGCCTCTCCACCTTCCTCCAGGAGCCTGTCGGTGACCAGTTTCATAACGTAGAGCGCTCTGGCCCTCCTCTCTAAGAGGCTCCTCAGCCTGTCGAAAACCTTCTGGGAACGGGCCCCCTCCTCTATGGTGGTCACAATCCTGTGGAGGGAGGCGGCGTCGGGGTAGTCAACCTCCTCGGGCATGCTGGTCGAGGTCGCCTCTATGAGGAGGGGGAGGCTCCCAGGAGTTATGCCCAGCTTCTTGAGACGGGGCTGCAGGGCTATGGTGTTCTCCTCGCTCAGGAGCCTCTCGAGCCTACGGAGCCCCGCCGTCCGAGCGGCCTTCTGCGCGGAGTCCAGGTTCTCCACCACGAGCTTGTAGCCTTCATAGATCACCAGGTCCTCCACGGCAACCTCCAGCAGGCGCAGCTCCTCCCGGGGCCTAACTCCTGGCAGGAAGGGCACGAGCTGGGCGGCCGAGTGGGTCTCCTGCCCGTCGAAGGTCCCGAGGGCCGCCACCAGCTGGGGCAGACCCCTCTGCTCATAGTGGTGGTACAC
>JALWDA010000096.1 GCA_027014955.1 Desulfurococcales archaeon
TTGTTGTAGACCCCAATGATGAGGAAGAAAGCGTGGCGGACTCTAGATTATCAGTATCCTTCGTAAGGGACGGCACTATCGCAGGTCTCCAAAAGATGGGTGAAGGAGCGCTTGAACCCAGTGATATAGATGACATGATAGAGCTTGGATGGAAAACAGCAAAGAAGTACTTTGACGAAATAGAGAAAGCGGTCACCGGATACAAGAGAAGTCATAAGAATAACACTACTAAGGAAAACTCGCAGGAGATAAACCAATAGGTGATCAAATACTTATTAAACCCCCAAACGGCCACAGATTCAACAGGCTGAAAAACAGGATGAGGGGCCGATTATGGGTAGAACAAAAGTGGTTGGCATAGCTGGGAAGTTCGGAGCCAGATACGGCTCAACGCTTAGGAAGCGATACAGGGAGGTTATGGAAAAAAGATATGCACCGCATCAGTGCCCCTTCTGCGGGTTCAAGGGAAGAATTAAGCGTATAAGCACAGGTATATGGATGTGCAAGAAGTGTGGTTCGGTATGGGCTGGAGGGGCATATGTGCCCAGAACTGGCCTCTCAAAGGGCTTCCCTAAGCTAGTTAAAAGGTGAGGCATCCTAGAGAATCATCGCCTCCTTTTCTAGGGTAGAGTGGCATCTTTTGGCATAGGGCTAACAAGTTGGTTATCCTCCTGTCTGTATTTGCCAGGTGATTGTATTACAAGATGATGCTGACATAATTCACACGTCAGGATGCGATGGGGACACTTTTGCTATGAAGACAGTATTCACCACTTCACGCGAGCCTTCACAGAGGACTCGTAGTTTCTTAAAAGACTTCGTAGCCTTATCTCCGTATTTTGTTCGCATAACAAGAGGGAAGTACACCTTCAGGGAGATAGTAGAGCTTGCCCGCTTGGAAAAGGCACGTTTTCTCGCAGTTATCGGAGAAATGCGTGGAAACCCGAGCATAATTAGGCTCTACGATATAGAGCCAGCAAACGATGACCCTAGTCACCTGTACACAGTTTTCTTAAAAGGAATCACTCTTTCAAGGGAAGCAGGCAATATCAAACCCTCTAGAAACGAAGGAACGTATATCCAGGCACCCTACCCAGATGACGAGCAGGACAGGTTGGTCACTATATTCTTCATAGAACTGTTTAAGGCAAAGCCTGTGGGCGGCACTCCACCTAAAGACTCTCTTGTCATAAGAATTAGGCCTTACTGGCTTGGCGAAAAAAAGATGCATGTAATAGACTTTTATGAGGGGTCCCCTAGAAAGCTAGTGGGGCCAATAATACGAATATGGGGAATCAAACATGTCGGGAAAAAAAGCTAGCGAGAAACCCCAATACAAGCTAAGAATAGCAGTGGAGCCACTGGAAGAAAAGACTCTTAGGGCATTGTACCAATCCCTGCTTCCAGAGGCGGTCTCTCAACCGGACAGAAAAAGAGGAAACGTAAGGATAACTGCAGTTGATAGAAGGCTAGTTATCGAGATAGAATCCGCTACTGCATCGGGTGCAAGGGCATTGTTCAATGCATATATTTATTTATTATTGACAGCACTCCAAGTCATAAAAGAACCTGTAACAAAATGAATGTTATCACGAAATTTTCCAAACATTAATAGTCCCCATAGTAAGCTCTAAATAAAAACATGCCACAAACGGGTGAACGTAAATGGCCGAGAGAATACCTTCGGATATACAACAGATCGCCCAAGAGCTAGACGAACTCCAGGAGAAGTACACGGCAACAGTAAACCAGAGGGCCCTAATAGAGGGAGAGCTTAACGAGTTGAAAAGAATAATAGAAACACTCGAGGAGCTTGGTGATAAGACTAAGGTATACAGAAACGTCGGCAACATCCTGTTCGAAGAAGACAGGAACAAGCTCTTGGAGGACTTGAAGGAGAAGAAGGAAATGAACGAGCTGCTGCTAGAACGCTACCGCAAGGAGGAGGAAAAGTTAAAGGAGCAAATAAAAAGCCTTCAAGAAAAACTGAAAGACCTACTTAACAAGTACTATGGAAAAATGGCGGGAACAGCGCTGAGACAGGGAGCATCTTCTTAGACCCCAGCTAGCAGTACACTGTCTTTAAACACCTTTGCTCGAACAAAAGGCTTTTTGCCAAGCGAACCAACTGTTATATTATGTCAACTAGTATGCTCCATCATCCTTACCCGTATGACATATGCGCGTTAGTAAGAACAACTTAGGCACATAAACATCCTTGTAGGGACGTTAATGATATGGAAAAAAACAGAGGTAATGAATCACGAAAAGGGGTCCAAGAGACCACTCCATCTAGAAAAACAGTGTTAAACGAAAAAGAATTAGAACAGCTTCTAGACCTGATAGAAAAAGAGCTAGATAGTCCCACAATCAAGAGTTACTCGGCTAGCATTGTCATTGATGCAAGAGAAGAGGGCACCGTGTACAAGATAGAAATAGAGGGACAGGGTAGTGAAAACCACAGAGAATCGATAAACAGACAAGTTTCTATAGCACTTAGAGAGGCGCGTAGGGAAATTGAGCGATGGGAGAGAAGTAGAAAGGAAGAAAATAGAGGTAAGGGGACTAAGCAAAGAGTTTGAGAGTATAGTAAGGCAGTCATCGCAGGTTTACATCATAGTACACAAACATGCTGATGTAGACGCGATAGCGTCCTCCTGTCATCTATGCAATCTGGTTACCAGCCTCACGGATGCTACGACTAACTGTTCCATATTAGTACCCGAGGGTCTTTCAAGCACAGCGTCGACAATCTATGATATGGTTGCAGGAAAAGTACTTTGCCCCATAGTGATAGCTCGTGACAGAGATCATGTAGAACACCTGTTAAACCAGCATGCTGGAGATTCAGAGTCGTTGCAAGAAGAAGGGAAGCGAGTGTCCCTAGTGGTTGTTGATACAGCATCGCTTTCGCACTTATCACATTTGGGGAAAGTCCTTGTTTCAAAGGGCATTGATATGCTAATCGACCACCATGCACATAATAGTCTAACCAAGTACTCCAAGCACTACCTCGTTGATGACAGTTTTTACTCGAGTTCAGAGATAGTCGCGCTCCTATCTAAGGAGCTGGGTGTTGAGGTCGAGGAGAAGCTCTATTGCATGCTCCAGCTGGGGATAATAACGGATACTTCACGTTTTTCTAGAGCAGGCCCACTAACTTTCGAGGCAATGGCTTATCTTTCAGGCTACTGTGACTACAATACCGCCACAGATATGATGCCTAGGTCCAGGAGAAGCCGATCGGAGATAATAGCGCTTCTCAAGGCGCTACAGAGACTCCAGTTGCACACAAATCGGTTCATCGTGGCGGGTACTTTTGTGGGAAGCGAGGAATCTGCGGTCTTGTCAATGCTCCTACAACTAGGCGTTGATGCAGGGTTTGTCGCAAATCCTGGAAAGGATAATACAAGGATAACCTATAGGGTGAGAGATGGTGCCCCCGAAGAGCTTACAGTTCTTTTACACAAGGCAATAGCGAGAGCGCTGGGTCAGCTGGCTGAAGGTCCCCTAGGCCACAATAGGGCTGGAGTGTATTTGATAAAGCGCCGTCTTGCAAAGAGGGATATGCCAAGCCTTGTAAAGAGGATACTGGACTCCCTGGAAAAGTACCTGGCCGAGCATGAAGGGAGAGTCGGATAACGTATTATACCCTTTATTGCCGTAAAAAGTTGCTTGATTCAGTAGTGTATATGCGACCCGCTGTAAGGAAAGGTGTCATTCATGCCCCGCTATAAACAGGTAGTAGAAATACTAAAAATGATGTCGAACTTGGAGAATGTCCGAAACATTGGTATAATAGCGCACGTGGACCATGGGAAGACTACTACAACGGACTCGTTGCTGGCCGCCGCTGGGATAATATCATATAAGGTTGCAGGAGAGGCGCTAGCGACTGACTATTTGGACGTTGAGCAGAAAAGAGGCATAACTGTAAAGTCCGCAAACATAAGCCTCTACCACGAGTACAACGGTAAGCCCTACGTTATCAACCTTATAGATACTCCTGGTCACGTCGACTTCTCGGGCAAGGTTACTAGGAGTCTCAGGGTCCTCGATGGCTCGATAGTAGTTGTTGACGCAGTGGAGGGCATAATGACTCAAACCGAAACGGTACTACGACAGTCGCTGGAGGAGAGGGTTAGGCCCCTCCTCTTTATCAATAAGGTTGACCGGCTCATAAAGGAACTGAAGTATACCCCCGAGCAGATACAGCAGAGGTTCGTTGAGATTATAAAAGAAGTGAACAAGATGATAGCATCATACGCTGACCCTGAGTTCAAGGACAAATGGCTACTAGACCCCACGAAGGGCATGGTCGCTTTCGGCTCTGCTAAGGAAAAATGGGGCTTCACGGTACCTATGGCTGCTCAAAAGGGTGTGAAAATCAGTGACATTGTAAAAGCTTACGAGAAAGGTAAACAAGGTGTCGAGGAGTTCGCGAAGCAGGTGCCTCTATACGAGGCCCTGCTCGACATGGTTGTAAAGTTTGTACCCAATCCAAGGGAGGCCCAGAAGTACAGGATTCCCAAGATTTGGAAGGGTGACATAAACTCCGAAATAGGTAAGGCAATGCTCAACGCGGACCCAAATGGCCCTGCCGTGATGCTTATTAACGACATAAGGGTGGACCCCCACGCAGGTTTGGTCGCTACTGGGAGGCTATTCAGCGGAACCCTTGAGCCCGGCAGAGAGGTATGGCTGGTAAACACCCGTGTGAAGCAAAGAGTACTCCAAGTAAGCCTCTACATGGGGCCAACCCGTGAGGTGGCCGATAGGATAGTCGCGGGTAACATACTAGCCGTTTTGGGCCTAGACAAAGCCCGATCCGGAGAGACAGTTGTTGACGTCAAATATAAAGATGAGATGGCTCCCTTCGAGCGTCTCCATTATGTCAGCGAGCCTGTGGTTACCATAGCTGTTGAGCCAAAGAGTACACGTGACCTTCCCAAGCTCATAGATGCCCTTCACAAGATGAGCATTGAGGACCCCAACCTAGTTGTAAAGATAAACGAAGAGACAGGGGAATACCTGCTATCAGGCATGGGCCCCCTACACCTAGAGATTGCACTCACCCTGATGAAGGAAAATTATGGTCTGGAGGTTAACACGTCGCCTCCGATAGTAGTGTACAGGGAGAGCATACGTGCTAAGAGCGATGTCTTCGAGGGGAAAAGTCCGAACAAGCACAACCGCTTCTACATTAGCGTGGAGCCGCTTGATGAGGAAACTATCAAGCTCATACAAGAAGGCGCAGTCACGGAAGACCAGGACTTTAGGGAGAGGGCCAAGATTCTAAGAGACAAGGCGGGCTGGGACTACGATGAGGCGAGGAGGATATGGACAATAGAGGAAAACATAAACATATTCGTAGACAAGACAACTGGCCTTCAGCACCTTAGAGAGGTCAAGGATACGATCCTACAGGCCTTCAGGCTTGCAATGCGTGAAGGTCCACTAGCTGCCGAGCCCGTGAGGGGGGTAAAGGTGGTCCTCCACGATGCAGTAATACACGAGGACCCAGCCCACAGAGGACCCGCACAAATATACCCAGCTGTTAGAAACGCCATATTCGCTGGATTCCTCACGGCAAAACCAACCCTACTGGAACCCCTCCAGAAACTAGACATACGACTCCCGATGGACTACCTGAGCGCTGTGACCGCCGTTATAACGAGGAAAAGGGGAAGAATAATAACAGTGACTCAGGCAGGTGACATGACAAGGCTCATAGCAGAGGTCCCGGTAGCAGAAAGTTTCGACTTGGCAAGCGAGCTTAGGAGTGTAACTGCGGGACGGGCGTTCTGGGGCATAGAGTTCAGCCGCTGGGCACCAGTGCCTGACTCACTGCTTATGGATGTTGTGAGGAAGATAAGGGAGAGAAAGGGACTACCACCAGAGCCGCCGAGCTACAAGGACTTCATATCCCTATAATATCCAAAAGACTGGCCTTCCCCTGCTACTCATTGTTTTTACAATAATGAAAAAGCCCTGAACATGGCTAGCTGCTTGGTTGTTTCCCATCCTAGTGGGAATTTTGTCATTATTCTATTATTAGATTAATAAAAAATATAATAATCTCGGTTTTACTTAAACAAAAATAGCCCCCAAGATATAACTAGGAAACAGAGAAGCAGGGCGGCGTAGAGGGGCCAGATTTGAACACGACAACAATAATTACATATGGAGTATTACCGATCCTGGTGGCAAGCCTCTTGTTGATCACAGTCGCTCTACTAGCGTTTATAAGAAGGCCCCGTCCGGAAGGAATAAAGTTCGAAAGATGGGAATCAGGCCACTTATCACCTGGCCAGGCCAGGGTTAAGGTGGGTTTCCAGTATTTTGGTTTCCTAATAATGTTCGCGGCCATAGAGCCTGTCGTAATTACTCTTCTAATAATATCGGCTTCCTCGCGGTTTGCAGTTGAAAGCAATGCCCTGATTGTACTTGCGAGCATTTTAATCGTGTTGCCAATACTACTATTTACGCTAAAGCAGGCCAAGGAGACAAGATATTGGAGTTGGAGGTAGTTTGCCATGATAAACAGCCTTAAAAAAGTGCTCTCCAAGCCAGTAGACTGGGCTAACGCTTATAGTATATGGCCTGCTCACCTGATGACCTCATGCTGCGGGTGCGAGTTCGGAGTAGTATATTCTCCCAAGCTCGATACAGAGAGGCTGGGAAGCCTCCCCTTTACACATTCGAGGAACACCAATGCAATCGTAATAGAGGGAACAGTCACCAAGAAAATGGCCAGGGTCCTGAAAAACACGTATGAGCAGATGCCTGGACCGAAATTCGTGATAGCTATGGGAGCCTGTGCGATAGATGGGGGCATATTCTACAACAGTTACAACATTGTCAAGCCATGGAAGATAGTGCCAGTAGAGTCGTTCATACCAGGGTGCCCTCCCAGGCCTGAGGCTGTAACCCACGCGATAGCCCGCCTTCAGAAAAAGATAATGAAAGAGGGTAAGGCGTCGAAAGAGGTGTTCGGGGAGGCTGGAAATGGCGGAGGAAACGGAAGTAAAGAATGAAACAAAGCTGCCTATCGAGGGCTCTTTGAGGAAAAGTGACCAAGCCCTGGTTGTGAAGACTACTCCACAGGAACTGTTAGACACTGCCAATAAGCTTAAAGAACAAGGGTACACGACCGTGGTTTCACTATCTGCTGTAGACTATCCAAAAGATGGTAAGATGACACTTATAGTACACGTGACTGGCTACGACCTGCCTCCAGGTTATCCTAAAATGGTCGAGATACAAGTTGACCTTCCGAGAGAAAACCCCAAGGTGCCATCACTCATAAACGTTTGGACCAGCGTTGATTTCCAGGAACGTGAAGCATTTGAAATGTTTGGAATAACCTTTGAGGGGCACCCAGACCTGAGGCACATACTCTTGGACCCTGAGGAGTTCAAAGATCTGAGGCCTCTTAGGAAAGACTTTGTTGTGAAGGAAGAAAACATAATGTTGAAGGAGAACTGGGGTGACTACAGGGGATGAGCCAACAGTCGCAGATACTGACTAGACGCCTGGACAAGGATATACTAGAGGTATTCATAGGTCCTCAGCACCCTGGTAGTGGTCACATGAGGATAATTCTGAGAGTGGATGGAGACATTATAGTAGAGGCCGAGCCTGACATAGGCTTCGTGCACCGTACTATGGAGAAGCTAGCAGAGGGACGGGAGTGGGTTAAGAACCAGCCCCTTTTCGAAAGGATGGCTATACTAGATGCGGCCAACTGTACCCTTGGCTATATTATGGCTATAGAGAAGCTATTGGGAATAGAACCCCCGCCTAGAGCAAAGTACATTAGGACAATACTTGCAGAGCTTAACCGAATTGCTAGCCACTTGTATGGAATGGGCATATTCGCCATACTTCTAGGCCATAGCACTATGTATATGTGGTTCTTCGGAGACCGTGAAGTCTTCGTTGAACTCGCTGAAAGGCTTACTGGACAGAGGTTGACACACTCCTTCTTCTGGCCTGGAGGCGTCAGAAGAGACCTCCCCTCGGGCTTCAAAGACGAGTTGGAGAAGGGGATAAAATACTTCGAAAAAAGGCTCAAAGAATACGAGGTCATGTTCCTGAAAAACCCAGTAATCAGAAGCAGGCTTGAGGGAGTGGGCTACATAAGCAGGCAAAAAGCGGCCGAGTTGGGCATTGTAGGCCCTAACATTAGGGCCAGTGGGATAAGGCACGATGTTAGAATAGAGGAGCCCTATGCAGCCTATCCTGAACTGGACTTCGAGGTTCCTATTTACAAGGAGGGAGACGCCCTAGCCCGTACTCTGCAGAGGGTCGACGAACTTAGGGAGAGCCTCAAGATTCTGAGACAGGCTGTAAACAGGATACCCGAGGGCCCCATACTTCATGAAAGGTACCTTAAGATGTTCACGAAAGTCCTCAAAGATGTCCTTGAGACCGAGAAGAGGGTAAAACTGGCACCAGCACTCTTCAATCTCAGGCCACCAAAGGGGGAGGCCTATGCCCGTGTCGAGGCAGGGAGAGGAGAGTACTTCTATTACGTTGTGAGTGATGGCCAGAATAAACCCTATCGGGTCAGAGTAGTTTCACCCTCCTTCAGGAACTCAATAGTATTCAAATACGTATTGCCAGGGCACAGAGTTGCGGACTTACCCGCGATTTACGGGAGCATAGACTATTTCCCACCGGAGGCTGATAGGTGATGGCCATAGTAGAGAGACTTGTAGACCTCATACTGTGGCCTCCCCTCTTCTATTACATTATATTTCCCGGCTTGATCTTTGTAATGATTTTTGAAATCTTCCTAATATGGTCAGAACGCAAGATAGCAGGACGTGTACAGATGAGGTACGGGCCACTAGAAATAGCGCCACGTCTAGCAGGAGCGCCCCAGCTTCTCGCCGACCTCATAAGGTACGCTCTACAAGAGGTGATAATACCGCGGACGGTCGACAAACTGCCCTTCGTAATAGCACCTATAGCGGCATTCGTCATCGCGCTCATGCCGCTCATTGTCACGCCATTCTCACCCACGTTCCTACCCGTGACCACGGAAGGAAGCATACTCATAGCTGCAGCTCTCACGACAATTCCCCCGCTCCTACTCATATTGGCAGGGTGGGCTAGTAACAACAAGTTCTCACTGGTAGGGAGTGCGCGTGAAAGCTTCCTCATAGCCACATACGAGATTATAATACTACTTGTAATAGCCTCAATGTCCTTCCTCTACGGGACGCTGGACTTTCTAAAAGCAGTAGAGGTCCAACAGGCCCTCCTCTGGGGCATACTCCTTAACCCCATAGCGGCGATCACGTACTTCGTGGCAGTTATGATGGGTACGTCGCGCTTCCCCTTCGAAATAGCAGAGGCAGAGTCCGAGATTGTAATGGGGGCTTTCACAGAGTATTCTGGCATAATGTTCGGACTAGCCATGGGCATATCATACGCGCGGATGTTCGTGTACAACATAATATTTGTCCTTCTCTTCCTAGGAGGATGGAGTCCGCTTGGCGGTATCGTTACGGGTAACTACATACTAGATTCAATAATACTGCCAGGGGCAAGTGTTGCCATAAAAGCAGTGTTAATAAGTCTCCTCATGGTATTCACACGGGCCGTTTACGGTCGGTATAGAATAGACCATGCATTGAAAGGAGGTTGGGGATTCTGGTTCATTATGGCACTTGTTTCTATCGGCCTCTCCGCCGCGGTGGTTTATTTAATGGAGGTGTTCTAAGATGGCCGAAACAACCCCCGGCCCCCGGTACTCTGAGAGAAGTATTGAAGAGAGAATGGGACTTTTAGACAAGGCCAAAATGCATGCTAAGGCGCTATCACTTGGTATGCTTAGACTGGCACGTCCCCAAAGAATAACCCTAAGGTATCCCATGGAGAGGCCTGTGCTCTCCGAAGGATACAGGGGCATGATAGTCCTTAACAATGACAAGTGCATTGGCTGCTCACTGTGCGCAAGAGTTTGTCCCGCGGCCGCGATGAAAATGTTCAATGCAGCACCCAAAAAATTGCGACCTGTAATCAACTATGAGAGATGCATATTCTGCGGTTACTGTGTTGACATATGTCCGGTAGAAGCCCTTTACCACGTACCTGTACACGACCTTGTATTCGAGAACAGGGATGATATGGTTTTTGACCTAGAGACATTCACGAAAGAGCCCGAAGAACCGGAACATGTTAGGAAGGTAAAAGTCGTAATAGATGAGGAGAAGGGATTGAGATATGTCCCAGTCGATAGCGAGTGA
Organism: Desulfurococcales archaeon; assembly: GCA_027014955.1. Lineage (GTDB taxonomy): Archaea > Thermoproteota > Thermoprotei_A > Sulfolobales > Fervidicoccaceae > JALTXS01. The sequence goes on from JALWDA010000096.1 coordinate 10,260, forward strand.
CCAAGCTGTGTACCTAGCCGCCACTATAGTCGTGGCGGCAGGGATAATAGCTTCGTCACTCTACATAGTGAGAGCTAAGTCATTGTTCTACTCTGCATTCGCTTTGGGTATTGTTGGGTTCCTAAATGCGGCCCTATTCGCACTCATGGGCTTCCTACTTGTTGGCGCAGTCCAACTAGTCATATACGTCGGAGCTGCTGTGATGTTCATTATTCTCGCGTTCTCACTGGTAGGTGAGCAGAGTATACAACCCAGGATTTCACCTCCCGCAGCAATTCTCTCGGCAGTAGTATTCATCACAGTATTTCTATTCGTGGATAAGGTAATCTCCCTGTTGCCTGCACCAGCAGCTTTCACAACAACGCCAACAGGGCTCATACCCAGGGCACTTGCCGCAGAATATCCCCTGACCATGGTGCTAATCATATTGGTTGCCGCAACCAGCGCTATCGAGTCGATCGTGATTGCTAGAAAAGAAATAATGGGCTCCAAAGGTGATGCGTGATGGACTTGCTTGTAAAAATAGTTGAGGTTACAATAGCTGCTTTGGCGTCCCTAGGCTTCCTTACTATTATGAGTAGTAGGAGCCTACTCAAGATGCTTATAGGAGTCGAGCTATTGTTTAACGCAGCGCTCCTATACGTGCTACTACTGGGCACAGTATCGCCCCTCCTCGCAAGCATATATGGGTTCATAATAGTGGTGCTGGCTACTGCGGAAGTAATAGTTGCGGTGTCCATAGCCGTGCTCTACTATAGAACTCACAAATCCGTAGAACCCTCCGGAATAGGAGATCCCCTGGACGAGGCATGAATGACGAGAGGTGAAGCTTCGTGGAAGCCCCCCTGATGACGGGTTTTCCCCTGCTAACAATATCCATACTAATACCCTTTATAGCGTCGTTCATGGCCCTCAAAATGAGGGACGGTAAAAAGCTTTCATTACTCTCGTCAATCACCCTCCTATTGCCATCACTGGCTGCGATGCATGTATATTTCCGCTCGGGCACCTCCGGCGCAGTTTTTGACCCTCCTATCGCACGCCTTGCGGGTGTCGGTTCTATTAGTTTCTTTGTCGACGGACTCAGTCTGCCTGTTGTGCTAGGTGCTAGTCTTGTAAGCGCGATTGTTGCTCTGTATAGTTTACCATATATGGTCAAGCGCGTAGAGGAAATGGGGCTCGCCCAGGAAGAGCACATTCCCAAGTACTTCGCCCTATACCTAGTATTCGCGGGCTCAATGATTGGCGTCACGCTTACGAATAATCTTATCGTGTTCTACCTCTTCCTGGAGCTTTCTCTAATATCGTCCTTCCTCCTCATAAACTGGTACGGTTATGGGGATAGGAAGAGGATAGCAATACTATACTTCGTTTGGACTCATATCGGAGCCGCCTTCTTCCTGCTAGGTTCTCTTGTATACGGGGTTATTGTTGGAACATTCGATTTCTATCACCCAGAGAAGGGACCAATGCTCGGATGGGCGTCCACAATCCTAACTCCCTTTCTTGCAAAGCTTGTATTATACACTATCCTCTTTGGCTTGCTAGTGAAAATGGCCGTGCTGGGCGTGCACTTCTGGCTCCCCTACGCCCACGCCGAGGCCCCTACGCCTATCAGCGCTCTACTATCCCCAGTCCTTATAGGACTGGGAGGCTATGGTGTAGCTAGAATACTGCTTACACTGTACCAGGGGCTACCTCAGGGTCTACAGGTGTTTCTCATAGCACTTGCCCTCGCAACGATGCTATATGGCGGCTTCAATGCGCTTAAAGAGAACGACATAAAGAGAATTCTAGCATACAGTAGTGTCAGTCAAATGGGATACGTTCTCCTCGGAATAGCGACGCTCGTACCTGTTGGAATAGCTGGTTCGATATACCACATCCTAGCCCATTCATTTGGAAAAGCGCTCCTCTTCATGGCCGCAGGGTCAATCATTTACTACTATGAAACTAGGCAAGTGAGTAGACTCGGCGGTCTGGCACACCTGGTCCCAATTACGGCATCGGCAGCCCTTGTAGGATTTCTTGTAATCACAGGAGTACCGCCCACAATAGGATTCTGGAGCGAGGTCATGATAATAGGAGGATACTCGGGATACCTGATGGAAGCGGGGAGCCTGTCCATACCCCTACTGGTGTTCGTTTCCGGAATAGGCCTGTCAATAGCTTACAGTTTCATCACTATGAAGAAAGTATTCTTTGGACAGAAGAGGCAGGACTTCGCCCAAGGCGACACAGACAAGATGGTGTCATCATCTTTGGTGATGGCCATCATTTTATCCATAGTGCTGTTCCTGTTGTTCGGATACATGGCACCAGGCACACTGGACTCCGTGAACATTATCCTTGGGGGTGATTAATGTGGAGGCCCTGCTAGCTGTCATTTTGCCCTTTATAGGATCCCTACTCTCGGCAATAAGCTGGAAGACCCGAGACGGTCGGGCAGGTGCTTATGCCAGTCTATTCATTGGATTATCCTTCCTCACCAGCCTCATCCTCGCTATCAGGTTCGTAACTAGTGGTGAACCCATACACTATGTAATCGCCAATGCAGAGTGGATAGGGGGTCCCTATGGACTCTATTACGATGGCCTGTCAATAGTTATGTCCCTTCTAGTCTCCGGTCTTAGCTTCTTAATCGTCCTCTACAGTACATACTATATGAAGCACGAATATGGATATGAGAGATACTTCCTGTTCTTCTCATTCTTCGTAGGTAGCATGATGCTAGTCGTTACAGCGGACAACCTACTACTCCTCTTTATAGGATGGGAGGGAACAGGTCTCGCAAGCTATGCTCTGATAAGCCACTGGTTCCGCGACGAGGAAGAACGCTACGTGGGCGACCTAGGTAGAAAGGCCTTGGGAGAACCAATGTACTTCTCGCCGACTCACAGTGGAATAAGGGCACTTATGTTCACGAGACTACCTGACGTCGCTTTTGCGGCTGGTATATTCATGATATACCTAACAACGGGGACCTTTAACATAGTGAAGCTAGCGGAATCGCCAGACGTGTTTGTTTCAATGCTGGCAGACAAGGGGTTGCTAATACCAGTGCTAGCCATGCTAACCCTAGGTGCGATGGTGAAGAGCGCCCAGTTCCCCCTCCACGAGTGGCTTGTTACAGCCATGACTGGCCCCACCCCGGTCAGCGCCCTTATACACGCAGCGGCGATGGTTAAGGCAGGCGTTTACCTAATGCTAAGATTCATGCCAATAGCCGCTGCGGGCGTCAACATACTCGCCCTGGAGGGTGGAGGCGCAGCCCTACTCTCTAGCTTCCAGAGCTTCTCGCTGGCAGTGGCACTTATCGGCTCGATTACCGCTTTCATGATGTCTACGATGGCCATTGTAGCTAGGGAACTAAAGCTTATTCTGGCATACTCGACGGCAAGTCAGCTTGGTTACATGTTTGCTGGCATAGGTGTGCTAGGGTTCGTGGGTGAGAAAACCTCGTTGGTGGTAGCGGTCGTCCTTGCACATTTAATGGCACATGCTATCTTCAAGGCAGCTCTGTTCCTTGGAGCCGGCATTATCCTACATTCAACCCACACCCGGTATATTGACGAAATGCCAAGACTGACTCCTTGGCTGAGAAAAACACTGATAGCCATGTGGCTCGCAACGCTTAGCCTCGCTGGTATACCACCCTTCATAGGCTTCTGGAGTAAGGAAGGCATCGTGGGCCTGCTGCTGGAGAAAGGCCTAACCACAGCCGCGGTGCTCGCGATTGTTACAATACCTATAACAGGCTTCTATTCGACACGCATGCTCATGTTCAATAATAGGTACAATAAGGGCGAGAAAGAGTTGGAAGAGGCTCCTGGTTATGTTTTGTTCACATACGGTATTCTCGGCGCACTTGCACTAGTATTGGGGATTCTATGGCCATTCGTTAGCGAGGGGTACTCCAGGATAGTCTCTCACACAGCTGGTCTAGGCGGAGAGGTCGAAGAAATTGTGCACGTGGGAGCCACAGCGATAATGGGCCTATCACTCGCACTGGCAGGCCTGCTCCTCTCCTACGCATCATACCATCTCGCAGTAATAGATACTAGGAGGCTGGCAACCTCACTAAAGCCCCTTACGGACTTCCTCTATGATAGGTGGTATATCAACCCTCTAATTTACAAGGTATTTGTGAAAGGCGGAGACATGTTCGCAACGGCTGTATACAAGGGTGTGGAAAACACACTTGATACGGCAATACACGTAAGGCTCACAACAGCTTTCAGGAAACTATCTATATTCATGCGAAGGTTACAGACAGGCGATCTTTCGTCCTATGTCTCCTACCTAGTTGCGGGCTTTGTACTAGCACTGATAATCTACATGCTTAGCTAGTTCAGGGAGGTGTGTAAAATGGAGGTATCGGTGCTTGCTTTTACTGGAATGACGCTCTCGCTGACAGCTGGGATATTCTTACCGCTCTTTATAGACACGAAGAACGAGAGGGGATCCCTAATAGCTCTCATGCCGGCTATAGTTGCCGTAATGTTTGCTGGAATGCTCATGGGCACATCGATGCAGAGGCCAACAATGTTACTCGGAGGCAGGATGGTTCTAGATCCCCTCTCTGTTACCCTAGGCCTGATAACCATTTTCGTGGCGGCGCTTGTCCTCCTGGCCTCATCGGAGTTCGCGCGTGGCAGGGACACCGCATCAAGCTTCTATAGCATATCCTACATGGCTATATTGGGCTCCATACTGGTTATCTTCACTTCGAGTATAAGCATATTTGTAGCATCATGGATTCTTATGAGTGTGGCGTCATATGTGCTAGCTGCCATTGAGAAAAGCAAAATCTCGGCAGACGCGGCTCTCAAATACGCCATAATGGGCGGAGCGTCAACGGTTTTCCTCATAATGTGGATAGGGACGGTACCGTATCTCTCCGGAGACGTGCTATTAGCTGGGGGGAACTCTTTTTCAGTCCCCCTTGTTGCCACAGCTGCTGCTCTGATGCTTGTCCTTGCAGTGGGTTTCAAAGCAGGTGCCTTCCCCTTCCACGCTTGGCTTCCTGACGTATATAGTAACATTAACGGTACCATAGTGGCTCTCCTAACCGGTGTTGTAAAAGTAGCTGCATTTGCGGGCGCGGTTAGAATGCTGGTATACACACTGGTGCCCCCGGGTGCCGTTGAATCGCTAGTGGCACTACTGGGGCTCCTCTCAGTTGCCACTATGACTTACGGCAACATAGCAGCTCTTTCTGCGAAGAATATTCAAAGAATAATGGCATACAGTAGCATTGCGCATGTTGGCTACCTTCTCCTAGGCGTTACAGCTCTTTCATTCGCGTTGAAAACCGGTGGTTTCACACACGGTCTTGTTCTGTTCGCTACAGCGGCCATAGCTGTGCATCTTATAGCATATGCGTTCTCCAAACCTGGTGTGTTCCTGTTAACAAGCCTTCCAGGCGCACAGAGTCTTGAGTCACTCAAGGGACTATACTCAAGCGATAGAGTCCTTGCATTCTCGCTGACAGTAATTGTAATGAGCCTTCTAGGGATGCCTCCCTTGGCAGGTTTCTGGGGCAAGTTGTATCTATTCCAGTCCATAATACCTGTTTCAACGGCTCTGTTGGTAATCGCTATTGTGAATAGCGGTATCTCTAGCTTCTACTATGCGCGGATTGTGAGAGAACTATATCAGGAGCCAGCTGATGGCGAGGCGGTGATAAACGTGCCGCCTGCAATAAGGGTGCCAGTAATAATTTTTGCTGTAGCTAGCATCCTCCTTGGACTGGGTATAATGACAACTCTTTTCAACCAGCTTGCAATAATGATGCCCTGAGGGGCGGACTTGTATAGGCTTTTTTCGTTTAAAATAGCATACAATGGCTCCAACTTCAGGGGGTTCCAGAGACAGCCTGGTCTATATACTGTTGAGCATGCCATTTTCGATTCTCTGGAAAAGTCATCATGCACAGATGTCACGCCACCCCTATGGTACTCTTACGTGGGGAGGACCGATAGGGGGGTACACGCTATTGGGCAGACCCTCTCTTTGCTGGTAAGGGATGATTGTGACCATATGCGCTTTTTCGAGCGTATGGAAGAATCGTCGAATTCGCAAGTATTGCCCTGGGCATACAGGTGGATAGACTCTCTAGAGTTCAAAGCAAGATATTGGTCACTTTGGAGGGAATACGTCTACGTGGATGAGATAAGAAACTATAACTGCCAAAGCATAGGAGACCTTACAAAAGCAGTCAAGGAAATAGAAGGGCGAAAGATACATGACTACGCATACAGGGGGGTCAAAAGGTTCTCAGAAGGATATTACTTAAGGAGAATAATAGCTGTGGACGCACACAGGGTTGGAGGCAAGATAGTATGGCGGTTTAGGGGAGAGTCCTTTCCCCACAATTTTATAAGGAGAATAATATGGATAGCCCGCTCCATTCACTGCGGTGAAGGCATTATAGAGGCTTCGAAGACAAGACACCAAGGAACAGCTGAGCCAAACAGGTTGTTCCTCGTGGGGGCTAAGCACCCCATAACCCTGATACCAATTTACGAAAAGACTGAGCTCTACCATGTATTATCTACCCGTGTTTTTAGAAGAGAGTCTTCTGACCTCCGCTTGGTCTTTTCCTTCTACGAGAACGACTCCTCGCCCTACTCTCCCCTCTAGCCTGGGTGGAATCGGTTACACCCGTGTCTCCCAGCGCTCTTGGAGGACTTTCCGCTACCGACTCTTCACGTGTGCTTGTAACTGGCTTCACCTTCACCTTCTCCATATACTTCTTCACAGCATCGTCACCTGTTATAACGATAGCTTCATCAGGGGCAATGCCCAAGTACTTCATGATACCCGCACCCATTTCCGGGTCGGCCCTGTAAATAGCTCTCAAGACAGGTATGGTTTCAGCCAAGGCGGTCCTGATAGAGGTATGGGTCTCCTCAGCGATTTTCCTGGCAGCTCTGTTCAGCTTCTCGCGACGCTCCTTGGTCTCAGAGAGCATCCTTATTTTTTGAGGGAATTTGTAGCCCACCCATTTGAACTTGGTCCGTTTACGAGAGAATGCTATGCCCGGCCCCAGCATGTCTATTACATAAGACAAAAGGTCCCATGAGCCCGACCTAATTATCCGGCCCCTATAAACGTCTGCCCTTGAGAGGGCGTCGAACGCTCTGAGCATGTCCTCAGGATCGGTTAACTGGACAGGGATGTTCTCATTGAACCACTCTGCGAGCATATCATAGTCAAGTTGGCTGTGCGTTACGGCGCTCTTAGCCTGCCATGCATATCTTGATGTAAAAACTTTTCTCAGGGTTTCAAACGGGTCTAGCTCCCTATCTCTATAATACGTTAATGTCTTCGCAAGGCTTTCCGTGACTCTGCCATACGTCTCAGCTATAGCCTGGAGGTCATTTATGCACGCTCGTAGGTCTCCTTGGTTTCTCTCGTAGATTACCTTGAGCCCCGCGTCCTCGCAGTAAATCTTCTCTGCATCACATATCCTTTTAAGCACCGATAAAATATCCCGCATCCTGAGCCTCCTGACCTGAAGCATAAGCGCAGCGTCCCTTAGGGGCTTAAGACTCTGAGACCATGGGTCGTTAGCTGTGAGGATGACTGGATGCCTCGTGTTCCTAATCAGTTCCAATATGCCCTCAATAGCACCCTTGTCGGCAATCCCACTTAGCCCATCTACCTCGTCTAAAAGGATAATCCTTCTCCTTCCACTAAGAGATAACTGCTTGCTAGCCCTGAGCGCAATCCTCTCTATGTCCTCCTTCCTTCTAAAATCGCTAGCATTCATCTCCACAATGTCTAGTCCAAACTCGCCGGCAAGGGCTTCAACGAGGGAGGTCTTGCCCGTACCTGGAGGACCATATAGAAGAACTGCTTTTTTAGAGGGTATCCTCCCAGAGAGCCACTCCTTTATCCAAGCCACAAGGGCGCTCTTTGCCTCGTCTTGATCTACATAATCATCGAGCTTCTTGGGCCTATATTTCACCACCCAGGGAAGTTTGGGAGAGGATGACATTTCAGGACCTCCTGCATTATAAGGGGGTTCTACTTGGCGAGCCCCAGTTTCCTCCCAAGCATGGAAAGCCATGCGAGAAAGGCGTTCAGCTGTATCTCATCGTCAGCCCCTTCAACTAGCCTGAACTGTATCTCCCCAGTATAGTCGGCTATTAACACTTTCACGTCTTCCGGGATGTCCATGTCTCCTCGGAAAATCTCGCTGTGTATCTGCTTTATTATATCCAGCCCGCTCAATCCATAGTTTACCATGAGCTTCCTGAGCCTATCACGCGCTGGGGAGAACTCACCCCTAAGCGCATACCTTATCAGTTCCCTCACCTCCTTAGGGTGGGCTAGTCCCACCACCCTATATACCGATTCAACCGTGACCCTCCCCACCGCACTTGCCGCCTGCAGCAAGTTGATGGCCTTCCTCATGTCCCCCTCGCTTATCTCGTATATAACATCGAGAGCGTCTTCATCATAGGTCACTCCCTCTCGCTCTGCAATCCACTTCAGCCTCTCAACAACATCTTCCTTCCTAAGGGGGGCGAACCTGAAAAACGCCGTCCTGGACTGGATTGGCTCTATTATTTTGCTAGGATAGTTCGCTATCAGAATAAATCTGCTCGTTGGTGTGAATACTTCCATGAGGCGGCGAAGTGCCTGCTGAGCGTCAGCCGTCATGTTGTCTGCTTCGTCTAGTAATATCAGTTTGAAGGGAACATCGCCAGCTACTCTCGCCCTTGCAAATTCCTTGACCTTGGTTCGTATAACATCGATCCCACGTTCGTCGCTTGCATTCAATTCTAGAAGGTACCTCCTGTAATCCGGTCCATAAAGGTCGTGCGCAAACGCTAGCGCCAACGTCGTCTTTCCCGTGCCAGGAGGCCCCGCGAACAGCATGTGGGGCGCATTTTTCTCCTTAACGAACTTTTTCAGCCTCTGGACAATCTCCTCCTGATTGACGACCTCATCTAGTGTTCTAGGACGGTATTTCTCAGCCCACAACACGTAGACGTCTTGGCCTGCTGAACTCATTGTCGCTCCCTTGAGCCACCTTTATAGTCTAGCTTAATTATTTATTTGGAACAAGGAGTATAAAATATAGTAACCAAAGACCATTCCCCCAAAACTCTATCCGGATAGTTATTTTCCCCAGATAGAACAGGAGATAAGAACGGGCTTGCTTGTTCGATAAAACAACCAAACATTACAGTATGGACAACCGTATTTGACGAGCGTGTAGAACTCTAGATAGTCAAAGGAGTGGTGATGTAGGTAATGGATAAAATGACCACTAGGCTGACGTTGCTAGAAAAGGCTTATGAGAACACGATGGCGAAGGTGATAGCCCTTAAGAGCATTGATAGGATGGTGCTTCCAGATGGAACCGTGATAACTGCACAAAGGGGAGACAAGATTGAGATACCCAGATGGATGGCCCGTGTGCTCGAGGGTGAAAAAACCGTATCTATCCTGTGGGATGATGTAAGTATTGAGGATATTATACGTATACACTATAGGGAGATGCAACGGGTCTCTCTTAAGGACATAGAGCAGCTTCCTGATAACTTTTACTGGCTCGTCAGAGACTATCTGGCTAACCTTGAGAGGAGGATAAGAGAAACCCCCGAGCCACAGCTGATAGAGGAAAAGAGGAGAATGCAGGATTACTTAAATGAGATTGTGGACAAAAGGTTGCAGACTATAGCCTTGTCCTCATTAGATGAAAAGATGTCCAGCCAGATATCTGCTCGTCTAACACCAGAAGAGCAGGTGCTTTTAGACGAGCTGAGAAACTTAATAAGAGAATGGAGGTCCAAGATCTTGGGGAGCAACAGCGTCTGAAAAGTCCCTTTTAATACAATGTTACATCATAGATAGGGTAGGTCCTAATGGTTGAGGACACTGGATTGGATAGTGAGGCGCTTCTGGAAGAGATAGACTACGAGGCGAAGTTCGCACAGTTTCTAAGAGAGTACACGACTCCTTCGGGAGAGCGCAAGTACATGGAGCGCATAAAACAGATGATGACATCGGGCGAATACTCTATTCAGGTGGACTTTCCTGACCTTTATCACTACGATCATACGCTTGCACTCCAACTTGAGAGAGACCCCGATGGGATGCTCCCGCTGTTTAATAATGCCCTGACCAGTGTCGTGTCAAACACTAATCCCCAATACCTCGAACAGCATGATAGGTTCTTTGTAAGAATTGTTAAGCTATTAAGAGCAACACCCATACGCAAGCTGGGAAGCGAATTCATAAACAGGCTAGTAATGGTTGAGGGCATACTAGTGAGGGCGACTCCTGTAAAAGAGAAGATGGTGAAGGCGGTCTTCAAGCATATGGACCCCAAGTGTGGGGCGGAGTTCGAATGGCCGGAAGAGGGTGAGATTGGCGAGACGCTCGAGACCCCCCCATTCTGCCCCAAGTGTCAGAGACCGGGTAACATAAGGCTTGTACCAGAGAAGAGTAGGTACGTCGACTGGCAGAAAATAGTGATACAGGAGAGACCAGAGGAGGTCCCACCTGGCCAGATACCGAGGAGTGTGGAGGCCATTGTGAGCAGGGACCTAGTAGACAGGGCAAGGCCAGGGGACCGAATAAGCGCTGTGGGCGTACTTAGGATTCAGAACCCGGTTAAGAAGACCCTCCCTGTCTACGACAAGTTCCTTGAAGTAGTTGGTCTAGAGGTGAGTCAAAAGACTCTAGAGGAGGTGGAGATAACCCGCGAAGACGAGCAGAAAATACTCGAGCTAGCAAGAGATCCCTGGATAAGGAAGAAGATTATAGCAAGCATAGCCCCCGGCATCTATGGCTTATGGGACATAAAAGAAGCGATAGCCTTGGCTCTGTTCGGTGGGGTACCCAAGGAGACACAGGACAAGATGAGGATAAGGGGGGACATACACATTCTGTTAGTAGGAGACCCGGGAACTGCCAAGAGCGTGCCCCCAGGCACTATGATTCTACTGAGCAAAGGAGAGCCTGGCTCCGAGACCTGGGCAGACATATCGAAAGTAACTGATTATCTAATGGAAGAGCATAGGGAGAAGATTGAGTTCAGCGGTGACGGCACGGAGATTCTCCGCACCGAGAGGGCTGGATACGAGTATTATACCCTCTCCGTGGACCCGGGTACCGGGACCCCTAGGTGGTCAAAGATCCGGGCGTTTATCAGACACAAATCACCAGGGGCCATGGTGGAGGTACTTCTAAGAGATGGTACCCGAGTCCAGGCAACGCTCGACCACAGCTTCCTGGTTAAGAGGGGCAACATGCTGCATCCAGTGCAAGGTGCCGACCTTAGAAAAGGTGACCTCCTCCCCAAGTTGGAGGAGGGCCGAGTTATATATGTGCCAGTAGAAAAGGTCACTTTAACCAACCCTGCTTACGAGTATGTATACGATATCAGCGTTGAAAATGACGAGAACTTCCTTGTTTTACCACAGGGAGTCTTCATGCATAATAGCCAGCTACTCCAGTATGTTAGCAAGATAGCGCCCCGAGGCGTGTACACAACTGGAAAGGGAAGCTCTGCAGCCGGGCTTACGGCAGCTGTCATACGTGAAAAGAGCACGGGAGAGTTTTACCTAGAGGCAGGTGCACTTGTTTTAGCAGATGGGGGAGTCGCTCTGATTGACGAGATTGACAAGATGAGAGATGAGGACAGGGTGGCGATACACGAGGCTATGGAGCAACAGAGTTTCCACCCAGATACTCTGATAGAGGTGCCTGGTAGAGGGATGGTAAGGATAAGGGAGCTTGTGGATCATGCTATTGGGCGTTATGGGGGAGTGAGGATTGGAGACACTATATATGCGAGAAAGGTTCCAGATGACCTGTTATTACAAACCACAGATTTCCGAGAGGTTATGAAAACCAAGCCCTCAAAGCTGAGCAAGCACAGGACCAATGGAGAGTACCTACGCGTTACATTCTCCAACGGCTACAGTGTTACAGTCACACCCGAGCACCCCTTCTACATTCTAACTAGTGACGGTATAACAGTAATCCAGGCCTCTGAGCTAAGCGAGGGCATGCTAGTACCAGCGGCTCCCGGCCACGGCGGCACTGCTAGGCAAGAGGTTGTGGCCAAGGCCCTTAAAGAGCTCTACGATAACCTGTTCCCTAGGATGAAGTGCCCCCGCCCCTTCACGGCGGACAGGCATGAGGTAAAAATGTTGATAGAGTCATGCAAAACGAACATGCCACAAGACCTTCTAGAAAAGTGGTCCCACCTACTCGATGACTTGGACAAGATATCTTCACTAGAATGGCATGAGGTAAAGAAAGTGGAGAGGATAGTGGATGAGGACAATGTGTGGGCCTATGATGTGACTATTGAGCCCACGAGGCGCTTCACATCATCTGGCGTAGTTCTCCATAACACTGTTAGTATAGCAAAGGCGGGGATAGTGGCCCGTCTCAATGCACGCTCAGCGGTCATAGCCGCAGGCAATCCAAAGTATGGCCGCTATGCTGAGGGGCGCAGCATTACGGACAACATTAACCTGCCAGTAACGATACTTAGTAGGTTCGACCTGATATTCATCCTCAAAGACAAGCCGGATGTAGCGAGGGATGCAGCCCTGGCTTCCTACGTTCTAAAAGTTCACAGAGAGGCCGAGGAAATCAAGCCGGAGATACCTACTGACCTGCTCAAGAAATACATTAGCTATGCTAGGAGGAACTTCAAGCCACGGATAACCGAGCAGGCGAGCGAGATGCTTCGGAACTTCTATATTGAAATGAGGAGAATAGGGGAAACGGCCAACATAATAGCAATAACAACAAGGCAGCTGGAAGCCCTAGTCAGGCTAGCCGAAGCCCATGCACGTATGGCGCTTAAGGACGCGGTCACTGAAGAAGACGCTGCTGAGGCTATTAGGCTTATGAGGGTCTTCATGACCCAGGTAGCCGAACAGGAGGGAATGGAGGGGGTACCCGACATTGACGTGCTAACAGGCTTTCCAAAAAGTCGTCGGGAGAAGATAATGCTTATCGACGATATTGTGAGGCAGATAACCTCAAGTGACCCAACGAAACAGTGTGTTACTGAGAAGGAGATACTTGAAAAAGCTGTGCAGAAGGGACTCAAGGCCCAGGAGGTAAAGGAGTTACTTAGAAAAATGTATAGAGAAGGCATACTGTATGAGGTAAGAATGGGGTGCTATGGTAGAACGCCTACATAAAACGCCTGGTTAGAATACGTTGTGGCCTGCTTATTGTGTACTTTTCTTGAGGGGTTCTTTGTGCTAATTGACATGCTCGACATTGACGAGAGGCTGAAGGACTACCTTAGAGCACGGGGAATAACAAGGCTATATCCGCCCCAGGAGGAGGCGGTGCGTAAAGGCATTTTCAAAGGAAAAAACATACTCATGGTAACGCAAACCGCCTCCGGGAAAACATTCCTAGCAGAATTACTAGCCGTCAACAACGCGCTCATAGGTAGGGGAAAAACAGTCTACCTTACCCCTCTAAAAGCCCTAGCCACAGAAAAGCACAATGACTTCAAAAAATACGTAATGCTCGGCATAAGAACTGGCATAAGTCTAGGCAACTATGACAAGTCGGATACCTTTCTAGAAGCCTTTGACATAATCATTACTACCTACGAGAAGATGGACAGTCTACTCAGGCACAACCCCTCATGGTTCAGGATGGTGAAAACTATAGTCGTTGACGAGATACACTATTTGGACGACCCCGAGAGGGGCCCAGTCATAGAAAGCATCATTTCACGCATAAAAACCCATCGTAGAGACATACAAATTGTATCACTTAGCGCCACTGTAGGCAACCCGGAGGAAATAGCAGACTGGTTAGACGCGGAACTCGTCGAGAGCACATGGCGCCCAGTACCCTTGAAGGAAGGCGTATATCTCAATGGAAGAATAATCTATAACGACGGCACCCAGACACCCGTTGTAAGGTACTTCTCTAATCCCCTCTTGGACTTGATAAAGGATACCCTTGACAAAGATGGTCAATGCCTCATCTTTGTCAACAGTCGACGCAGGGCAGTAACACTGGCGGAAAAAGCCTCCAAGCTACTGTCACTCCACCCTACCATAGAATCTAGAGAACTAGCAGCACAGGTATCCGAGTTGAGTGACGTTGAGAGCCTCAATCTCCTACTAAAGGAGCTAATAGAAAAAAGAATATCATTTCACCATGCAGGCCTCACCGTAGAACAGCGTAAGGCCATAGAGGAGGGCTTCAGAAAAGGCATCATAAAAGTCATATTCTCAACACCCACCCTTGCTGCAGGGGTCAACCTCCCAGCAAGAAGGGTTATAGTTGAAGATTATAGGAGGTACTCATATCAAGAAGGGATGAACATGATAAAAGTTATCGAGTACAAGCAGTACGCAGGACGAGCAGGTAGGCCGGGGCTAGACGATTTCGGCGAAGCGGTGCTCATAGCACGTAGCGAGGCTGAGGCAGAGAAACTTACCAACATATACATTATGGGAGAGCCCGAGGATGTGGAAAGCAGTTTCCACACAATGCGGTCACTACGCATACACCTCCTAGCATATATAGCCTCCATGGGTATTGTTGCCGAGAACGAGATATTATCTTTCATAAAAAACACGCTTGCCCACATGCAATTCGAGAACAAAACGCAAGCAAGACTAAAAACAGCCCTATCTTTCCTTATAAAGAGCAGATTTATAGTTGAAGAAGACGGCAAGTTCAAGGCAACACAACTTGGCCGAAGGGTCTCTGAAGTATACATAGACCCCGCATCTGCACTAGTACTGCTCAGAGGAGCCTCAAAGAAAACAAAGAGATATAGCGACTTTGGCCTGATACACCTCATAACAGCCGCACCCGACATGATACTCCTCTCAGTTAGGCGGAAAGAACTGGAGGAGCTCGACAGGCTACTCGACGCTTATATCCCAGACATGCTCCTGGGGTTCGAGGACATAGAGCATTCCGATTACGACCGTATATACCAAGAACTGAAGACATCCCTCCTCCTACTCGACTGGGTAAATGAGGAGAGTGAAGAAACAATAACAGAAAGATACGACATCGGACCAGGGGACCTAAGGAACATTATTGAGACAGCGGAGTGGATAGCATATTCTTTCAGAAGAATCCTTGAAACGACGGGAATAAACAGGGAAATGGTCCCTCTCTATGCAAGGTTGGAGCAACGGATAAGATATGGGGTCAAGCCAGAGCTCCTCGAACTTGTACGAATACCTGGCATAGGGAGGGTAAGGGCCAGGAGGCTATACAATGCAGGTTATAGGAGCATTGACGACATCGCTTCGGCATCGGTTACAGAGTTGAGTAAGATAAACGGTATTGGAAGACAGCTTGCCAGCAAACTTGTAGAGACTGCTAGACTTATCAAGAACATGCTCTGAGCCAAATGGCACATAAGTGTTTACTGGCCCTAGGCATAATGAGTGTTACTGTGGAGGTTAACCACACTTTCTTAGCGAAGCAACCCTACCCTTGACGCTTCTTGATTTCCAACCGATAACCTCAACATCTACAATACAGGGCCTAGCAAGTTTACCACGTAGTTCTACAGTGAGCGGATAGCTTCCCACTGGCCTGGCATAAGTAGAGCTATTCACGGTCTTCTCCACAAATACATCTTTTATAATAGTGCCTTTGGGGAATGCCATCCTTAGAAAGGCTGGGTCATAAACATGGCGGACTCTCCAGGTGAAGCTCTTAATATACTTCTC
Organism: Desulfurococcales archaeon; assembly: GCA_027014955.1. Lineage (GTDB taxonomy): Archaea > Thermoproteota > Thermoprotei_A > Sulfolobales > Fervidicoccaceae > JALTXS01. The sequence goes on from JALWDA010000096.1 coordinate 25,976, forward strand.
ATGTCTTTTCAAAAGGCCCTCACTCCACCTTACAAAGAGGCGGGTATCAGGGAGGGGCATGGCCTTCCTAATATTTATCCGTCTGACCATTAAACCCTCCTTGAGAAGGCGGTCCAAGAAGTCCAGGTTTTTCTCAAAGGTCTTGCTAGTCTCGCCGGGTAGGCCTAGGACAAAGTTTATTCCCGGGAGAAGATGGGGCATGCCATTACAACCGCGGTGGGAGCCTATCTGGTTGACTAGTCTTATGGCTTTTAAAGTCTCATCGGGTGTTGTGTTAAGATTATTCGCTTTTATGACGCGCTCATCCGCACTTTCTAGCCCCATTGCGGCTACATCGCCGGGCGTGTGATACCTTACAATTGCCTTGAGCGCCTCTATGGACTCTTTCTCATTCCTGGCTATGGTGCCTGGGTTAACATTGTCTATGTGTATGACAGAGTCGCTGACGACCTGCCTGAGTCCTCTGAATAGTTTTTCCAGTGCATTAGGGTTGGGTTTCGGGAATTCGTCTACGCCAATCGAGCTTGTTCCATAGACAAGTATATCAGCCTGTCTGCCCACCCTGAATGCCCTTACACCCTGCTTGTAGAGTGCTTCAGCCTCCTTTATTACTGCATTCATGTCTCTCATCAGAGGCCTCCCATAGAGAGGCTCTACACAGAAGGAGCATCCGCCAGTTATCCAGCGTGCACATCCACGGTAGGTCTCAAGCTCTGCTATTAGGTTATAGCCATAGTTGGGATGCTGCCTGACAATCTTCGCTCCTAGTATGCTAGCCTTATTAACAAGGTTATAGTCCTCTCTCCTTCTCCAGGGCTCAGCCTTCTCAGGCCCCTCTACTATGAGGTCATGTAGATATACCTCGATATCTCCTCTTATCGAGGCATCATAGTATTTTTCTAGCTTCCTCGAAGACACTGCTGGCCTACCACCCTCTAGCCCCATTCCAAACTTTGCCGCTGGGCCAGCTAGGATAGTGAATGTCCTAGAAGCCTGCAGCCTGAGGCCAAGTTCTAGTGCTTCCTCTGCCTTTAGCGGGTCTGCTGAAAGGTACTTACCCGGTACAACTACACCTGCTATCACGATAGTGTATTTGGACGTATTTGCATCCTTGAAGAAGCTATCCCAATCGGACCTAGCCTGGTCTATTGTGTAGTATTTAATAATTGCGTCTTTTTCAAGTGCCCATATGGTACCCGCCGCATATCTTGGATAGACGTCTATATATGGAGGCACGCCAAGTCCAGCGGGCTCGTCCGTGTACCCATCGAGTATAGTTATTTTGAGGACCACTCCTCCTCGCCCGAGTAGGCTTTTCTCCCCTTCTCGCGAGTCTCTCTCATTTGTTCCATCAAGCCCCTAGGTAGGTGTGCGTCTTCAACCCTCTTCTCGGTTGGTCTTACTACTATCATTCCTACTCCGGGTACTATGGTTATCTCATGCGCTCTCAGGTCATGGTTCGTCTGCCTCATTTTTTCTACAAGAACGAATCTCTTAAGGACTCTTCTTACCACGAGCTTCTTGAACCTTATGATGCCATCGGCGACATGCTCAAGTCCAAACCCGTAGGCCAAATCGCTCGTAACGGCGTACTGGGAAACAAGCAATGCGGTGACATCCCATTTGTACAGTACGCGTTTTACGTAATAGCTTATTTTCCTAGCCATTGCTGGCTTATCTATCCAGAATGCACTCATACTGTCCACAACTAGCCGGGTTCTTCCATAACCAAGCTCCTTCTTAGCATCTATCACTTTTTGCACAAGCTCTTCGGGCTCGAGCTCTCTTATACTCCACTTATCGTCTCGTCCACGCATGAGCGCGTCTATTATTATCATCCTCTTTTCTGCTAGTGCCTTCGAAAAGTCAAAACCGAACTGCTGAGCCTGGTTTATTATTGACTCCCGGCTTTCTTCAGTCGTGATATAGATGACCTTGTCCCTATCCTGCACGCCTCTCCATGCAAAATGTATGCAAAATACTGTCTTGCCAGCGCCTGGCTCACCCACGACGGCTACAAAGAAGCCTCTGGGTATGCCTCCCTCTATGAGTCGATCGAAGCCTTTAACACCAGTAGCCAGCCTCTCGAGCTCCATTGGCTTCTCACACACTCTTTCCTAACATTGTTCTACAAAGGTTCGTCACAATTATATTAGACAGGGTTTTTCCAGCTCCTATTCGCTTGTTTTCTCCAATATCTCGGCTAGTAGAGGTATCTGGGGGTTCGTGTAATCTATTGAATATAGTCTTATCCTTCCTATTTTCTTTTCCTTGACAAGACCGAGACTCACGAGGGTTTCGAGGTGTTTTTCAACATTTTTGTGATTAAGGCCAGTCATTTTTACTATTCTAGTAATGTTTATCTCTCCTTGGTTGAAGAGTGTTTTTAGAATCTTTATACGGCCTCTGCTCCCAAGCAGAGTTGTATCAATGTTGTTGTTTTGGTTCATCTCGCTTCTCCCGCTAGTTTGTTCTCTATGAGTTCTTCGACCTTCTTCTCTAGAACGTCTAGTGGAGCATTGCTTATGCCTATAAGCGTGCTTTTTCCTCTAAAGCCCTTCCCACTTGTCTTGGTCTGTATTATCTTCATGTTCCTCATGTCCATGATGTACGTGTAAACCTGTGTATGTTTCCTTTTTTTCTGCCTAAAGTTCTCGCAGAGCATGTGATAGTTTTCTTCAACGTCTCCTATCCTAACAAAGCCTTCTCCCTTGTCTTTCAGCGTCTTTATTATTGCTAGTAGTAATAGTAGGTGATGTAACCCGAGAGCCTCTATAGTATCCTGGAGCATTGCTAGCTCCGGCTTTACTATTACGTGGGCCTTGCGCACGTCTTCTATAGTGACATACCCTCTTCCTTCGCTATCAGCGCTTTCTCCTGCCCTTACTAATATTTCTAGTGCGGTCCTAGCACTACCGGATCCATCCTTATCGGCTCCCTCCAGGTCTGCAATATATCTTACCACATTGTCATCAATCACGCCCTCGTGGAACGCTAGGGGTATCCTGTCGCTTAGAATATCGTATAATTCCCCGGATGAATAGGGGGGAAATCTTATGATATTCTTCACGAAGAACGTACTGGTAGCTGGCTCAAGAAGGTCAAGCACTTGGGAGCTCCTTGCTATGAAGATGAAGTTTATCCTCTTTGTCCTGTGAGGTTCATCGTCGTATGCTCTGACAAGCGTATATGTAGAGCTGCTCCCAGGATTTGATGACACAAAATAGTCAAACTCGTCGAGGGCTATTATGGTGTAGAGTTTTCTCCTGTCAAGTTCATCAAGAATAGCTCTCATCATCTCCTGTGTGCTCAGACCTCGTGGGGGGATATAAATTCCCAGCTCCTTTGCTATAGAGTGGAGTATCTGGGGTAGTGTACGTGCTTTGTAGCAGTTTACATGGACGTACTTTAACTTTATCCCACTGTTCGATGCCAGTGATGATATAGTCTTTCCGAATACGCGGGATGTAACAGTCTTTCCAGTGCCATAGCTTCCGACTAGTACTACCTTCTGGACGCTTTCCCCGGGGTTTGTTATTAAGTTCTTGAATGCGTTTGCGAGGCTCTTTAACTGGTTTTCTCTGTGGGGTAGGCGCTGGGGCAGGTATTCTGGGTATAGTTTGGCCTTGTCTTTGAAGACGCTGGGAGAGCTCAGAACGTCGCTTATTATGTCTTCTGCCGAAGACAATGTGTGTCCCCTGTTCTCTTAATAGCTATGGATTGTTTAAATCTATAGCGTATCGAAACTATTCTAAAACAAACAATATTACCGCTCTAAAGGGTAAAGCTACCAGTAAGGTTGTGCAAACGCATGAGCAAATAGGTGCACATTATTGACAAGCATCATAGACGAGATAGTAGCAGAGAGTATGAACAGCATAAGAAGAGCGGGGAAAAAGGAATACGAGAGAACACGCACCCTTATTTTAGACATACTATCGCTAGCAGCTGCGGGTTTTATCCTCGACCCAAAACCTAGGGAAATATACGGTATAGTGGGGGAAGGGCGCGGTGACAGTACGGTTCTAGGAAAATGGAGCAAGACGAGCCCCCTTAGTGCCAGTATAATAAACTCGTTCTCAGCCCACGTGCTAGAGCTTGACGACTGGCTAGCCCCCGGGCTTGTCCATGCTGGGGCATCCATCATACCTACAATAATATCCCTATCGGAGAAGAACGGTAACACACTAGAGGAGGCAATAGAGGCGATAATGATAGGCTATGAGATAACCGGCAGGGTGGGCATCCTACTAGGGAAGAAGCATTACAGATACTGGCACACTACATCGACGGCGGGGGGTGTGGGAGTAGCAGCGGCGGTCGCCAGCCTCCTTGGAAAAGCTCAGGACGAGGTATCAAAGGCCGCGTCAACCGCTGCTGCATATTCGGCTGGCCTCTGGGGCATAATAGGTAGGGAAGTTTCGGTAAAGCCTCTGAGCACAACGCATGCAGCATTTACGGGCCTCGTTTCCAACGGGCTTGTGGGTTTCGTCCCCCAGTGGAACAAGAAGGTCTTCGAATCAGAACGTGGAGTCTGCAGGGTCATGAACGGGGAATGCAATATAGAGAAAGCCCTGTCACCGCCATGGGACATCGCGGTAAATAGGGTATCTCACAAGCTGTACCCCGCCTCCAGGAATGCCCAGACGGTCATACAGGTTGCCCTAAAGGCATCTGAGAAAGTAGACGTCCGGGATATAGAAAAGATAGAGCTTGAGGTTTTTGAGGAGGCTTATCAGGTAGCGGATATTGTCGGTCCGATGACCGTGGATGAGGCGAAGTTCAGCCTAACCTTCCTCACCAGTCTAAGCCTAACAAGGGGTTGGAGCAGTATATATGACCTGAAGAAGGGTCTACATGACCCCCTTGTAAGAGAGCTTGAGAGGAAAGTGGCTATAAGGATAAGGCCTGATTTCACGGCCATGTACCCAGAGAAACAGCCAGTACTCCTTAGAATAACCACGCGTAAGAACGGCGTTATAGAAATATATGAGGAAACACCCCTGGGTGACCCCCAGCATCCGCTTACGAGAGACAATATAGTCAGAAAGGCAGAGATGCTTTCAGAGGAGGCTGGAGAGCCACGTATAAGGGAAATGGTGGCTAGGGTACTAGAGGCAACCTATGGCGAGCCCGTTAGGAACCTCATACCTTAGGGGGACCCAGCGCCTCAGTCACGTGTATAGAGTTTATAGCGGCCTCAACAATGTCGATACTGTAGGCCCTTATCCTTCTAAGGCTGTCCAAAACAAGGAACACCTCGGGAGAGACGCCGTTAACTGAGAGCTTCTCCCTTATCCCGTTATCAAGGAGCCTGGCCTCCTCAATGTGTCTAAGGACCTTACTCGCGTACGTCCTATCCTTTTTGTTAAACCCCCTAACAGCAAGTTTGTATACGTTTTTCGTCAGCTTGAACAGCTCTAAGAACATCATATCTACATCACTGCCAAACCTAATTTTCACCAAGTTCTTAGCCAGGAGAACCGTATGGTCTGCTATCCTTTCCACACTCTTCAGGAAAACAACCAAGTTAAGGGCCTGGGGCAGGTGCTCTAACCCCTGGCTAAACGGACTAAGCTTCCCAGACAAAATTTGGTTGAGCTGCCTCATCGCAAGCAGGAAAAGCTTGTCGACAACATTGTCCCTCTCCACAATACTTCCTACGATTGAGTGGTTCCCTGTTTTCATTAACCGTTCAAGGTCTTCAAGCATTCCGCGCGTGGTATTAGTGAGCTTTTCTATAGATTCTTTAAGCGTCAGGTAGGACGTGTCAACGATTATGTATAGCATGATTTCTTTATCCCTTTCTTCAAAAACCTCGAGCCCAATAGCCTTACTACGAGCGTTCTCTATGACCTTAACCACATCCCTAATATCGACGTTTTCATACCTAAGCCTTATACTGCCATGGCCTGCTAGGTAGGCTGACAGAATCTCTATTATTGCTATGGGCAGGCTTTCGGGAGTAACGACTATCTCCTTCTCTCTAGGAATAAAAGAGTCCGAGGGCGAGGGCTGGATTCTCAGAGAATAGTCGGGAAGAACGTCAATATATATCTCAGAGCCGTGTTTAAGGCCAACAGACTTTACCCACTCCTTAGGAAGCGAGACTATGTAGGTGGAGCCACCAGTCACCTGTATCCTTCTTACAAAAGACCCTCCAGACCTCCAGACTCTCCCCGCTTTTTTCCCAGGAACCATATTCTAACCGCCCCCAATCCACAAACCCGTACGTAAACCCTAGTCTAAACAGAGTACTCGAGATTACTACGTGCAAGAGGAACCGCAGTTAACAACCAGCCCCCTATCAGCCAAAAAAGCGCCTATACTAAAAATACCCTGTTCCACAGGAATGTACCCCCTAACGACACTATCCTCTATAACATCTACCACGCCTCCCATCCTCTTAAAGAACCTCAAACCAACATCATTAAAAACAAGCACTTCTCCCAAAACCCGCGGACATCCCCAGTCCTTGGACAAGCAAAGCATGCCAAAAAGCAGGATACTGCCCAACCCCCTCTTCCTATAAGCTCTATTAATGCTGAGAGCCGCCCAGCATTCCCCCCTCTCTCTACACACCTCCCCCATTCCAACAACGCGTCCGTCCACAGAAACAGAGATGAAGCGGCATCCCCTACTAACCATCTCATCGACCAAGCGCTCAACATCCTTAACAATTGCCATGAACCGCATGTAGAGAGAACCCTCATCAAGACCCCTATAGTAGTTCATAATGACATGCTCATCCCTCTGGGGGTCAACCTCAGAGATAATAACCTCCCCAACTCTAGATAATCTGAGACATATGATTGGCCGCAAACCAACCCACTCTAGGAGCTTCTCGAGAATAGTATACTCGCAACAACCGTCAAAAAGCCTCTATTCAATAATTTAACAAAAAGACAAACAAACAGTAAAATAGCATGGCGCCGCGGGCGGGATTTGAACCCGCGCGGGGAGACCCCCACCGGCTTAGCAGGCCGGCGCCTTGGCCAGGCTAGGCTACCGCGGCACTCTGCCCATATCTCTATTAGAATCTTGTTGAATACCTGGGTAAAAAATACTTTATCCCTCCCTCGGCTTTCTTATAAAGTCTGTGAAGGCCAGCATAAGCTCTATTATATCACGCATAGATATAACCCCGAGGGGCCTCCCCTCATCGTCAACCACGGGAAGATGCCTAATCCTAAGCTCTTTCATTTTCTCCATGGCCTCCTGTATGCTGGTATCAGGACCCACAGTCACGGGGTCTTCACTCATAATCTCCCACACAGGATACCTACTTGCAAGAAACTCTATACCCCGCGCAATGAGGTAAACCAAGTCCCTCTCAGTAACAATACCTACCAGCTTGCCGTCAGAGTCAACAACAAGTACGCTACCAACCCGGTTATCGAACATAACCCTGGCGGCCTTCTGAACAGGCTCGTCTTTTCCCACTGTGAGAGGAGGAGTGCTCATAACATGCTCCACACGCATTTCTATGCGGGGTCTGCTCATGCTTCCACCATACATTTAGTATAAAATAGTATTGGGAATAAACTTTAGTCTTCAGACAAGGTTGGACTCAAAACATGGTGCAAACGTCACGCACGCTCATATTAAAATGAGAACTGTATTACAGTATTGGAGCCGCACTACGCTTTTATAATAAATTATAAATAAAATCATACTAGTTAGCTATAAATACAATCGTAGCCCCTTAGGGAAAAGCAGGGGACAAGCTATGGTAAGCAGGCTAACAGTACCCCTATTAGTTATCTCACTACTAGTAGGATTCGGAACATTCACAGTCTACGTTTCATCACAGGAGCAGATGACACCCGAACAAGCATTCAACATATTCCAACAAATAGGATGCGTTAGCTGCCACATGGAGAACGGTGCTGCGGAGCCTTTCGACGAGATACTTAAAGAAATGGCGGAAAACGCCGCCAAGTATAATGGAAATATTGACGAATATGTCAAAAACGAGGTAGTATACTTTGGCAATCAGAAGTTTAACTCATATGATGAGATGATGAAAGTGATGCAACAGAACGTGGGAGCGTCAGATGAGGACATGGCCAAGCTAAATGCGTTCTTCAAAAACTATTTTGAGGCAGCGGCAAAGGGTGAAGTTGCCCAAGAGGGTGAGGCAAAGGCAGGTGAAGAACAAGCACCTGCACAAGAGGAGAAAGCGCCTGCTCAGGAAAAACCAGCTGAGGAAAAGCCTGCTAAAGAACCCCAGAATATCCCGGCAATAGTGTTCGGGGTAGCGGCTATAGTCATAATAGCTGTCCTGTTAGTCGTTTTCACAGCGCGAAAGTAAGACGTGAGAAACCCAGTATTTAACTAAATAACAATATTTCTCAGTTAGTTTTTATTAAGCAATAAAGTAGGGAAAAATAATTATCTTATTGTTATGCGTTCCTAATTCTCACAACCAACTATTGATATTTGTTCTGTCTAAGATTTAGTATCGTCCAAGTAGCCTAATGACTGGCTACTGAGCTCTGTATTAAGAATAATAGAGTATTTGGTGTCATAACTGTAGAACACTAAATTGCATAAGTTATTATAGCGACTTATAACTTGTTTATTGGCTCATGACGCATCTTATTGTTATGTTTAAACATGTAGTATAACATAGAAATATAGATGAAGGCTTTAATATTAGCGGAGGCACTCTCAATACTCGATGTTAAATATGTAACTAGAGATATGATTGTATTTTTTAGTAATATTTATACTAGAAATATATTAACACTAATAAAAAACAAAGATAGAGGTGTTAAACATGGCCAACAAGGAACAAGAAACAGGCGAGCCAAGGACCAGAGTAGCTTTGATAATACTATTGATCTACTCGGGAGTGTTTGCTGCCATTTGGTTCAAGGTGTTACTTCAACTGCTCTCAGGAGGTGCTGTAAGTGGCTGAGAAGAACGAGCTTATGCAGGAATATATTTGGATTGGCATCATTATCGCTATGCTGACCACCTTTCTAGTAATACTGGGATATGTATCCGAGGCCAAGGGGTTCGACACACCCTCAAGCGCAGTGACTTGTGATGTCAGGCAGGTCAGGAAGGGAGAGATACTTACGCCTGGTGTAAAGGAGGTCGCACCGGGGATATACGAGGTTAATCTTAAGGCAAGGATGTGGGCATGGATACCTAATTCTATAGAGGTTGTCAACCCGAAGAAGATAATATTCAAGGTTACTAGCGAGGACGTGGTCCACGGTTTCCAGATAGTTGGTACGCCCGTGAACTTCATGGTGTTCCCAGGCTATATTGCGGAGATACAGTGGGAGGTACCAGAGGATTTTGAGGGCACGTATCTCTTCGTGTGTAACGAGTACTGTGGCCTTGGCCATGATACCATGTGGGGTCAGCTTATAATTAAGAGGGAGTGATAGGCATGGCGGGCCAAGGTTATGAACACGAGGTCAAATTCACAAAAATCGCCATAATATTCTCCTTCATCTCTCTAGGACTTGGAGGACTCTTCGGCATCCTACAGTTGCTGGAGAGAACACCTGGTATGCCCCAGCTACTAGACAGGCAACAATACTACACGGCCCTCACAGGTCACGGCGTGTTGCTCGCAATAGTGTGGACGGCCTTCTTCATAATGGCAATAGCAGTACATGTGGTGTCGAGAGAACTCCAAGTAAGACTCAGTAGGACTCTTCTCAACATAACGTTGCTGATGACCATAGGGGGTACGCTTGTCGCTGCAGTACCGATACTCACAGGAGACGCCGCTGTACTCTACACATTCTACGCTCCCCTGAAAGCGCACGTGGCATTCTACCTTGGGGCTGGCGTGCTGATTCTGGGAACCTGGGTGTTCGCAGCGGCTATATTCAAGGCATTCATAGAATGGAAGAGAAAGTACCCTGACAAGGCCCTCCCCATCGCCACCATGGGTGTTCTCACCACCTTGATAATATGGCTCGAGGCAACCCCACCACTGGTATTCATGGTATTGAAAGACCTAGTGCCGATGGCGCTGGTTAACAAGCCGGTGGATGTGCTGGAGACCCGCACTTATTTCTGGTACTTCGGCCACCCGCTGGTGTACTTCTGGATAGTGCCAGCGGTAACGCTATGGTACTTCGCTATACCTAAGCTACTAGGTGTAGAGATATTCAGCAGGCAAATGGCGAAGGTGGCCTTCCTGCTCTTCATACTAGCTTCTACACCGGTGGGTCTCCACCACCAGTTCCTGGACCCAGGAGTAAGCGATGCAGCCAAGCTCCTACACACGATACTCACGTTCACAGTAGCCTCCCCCAGCCTGCTTACAGCTTTCAACATACTAGCAACGCTTGAGAAAGGCGGAAGAAAGGCCGGAGGAAAGGGAGCACTTGGATGGCTGTCTAAACTCCCCTGGGGCAACCCAGTGTTCGCAGGACTTACTCTGGCCTTCATAATGTTCGGGTTTGGCGGCATCAGCGGTGTGATAAATGCCAGCTACACCCTCAACTACATAGTGCATAACACGCTATGGATAGTGGGCCACTTCCATCTAACAGTCGGCACGGCTGCCACACTATCATTCATGGCGGCCAGCTACCTCATGGTGCCGAGGCTCTTTGGCAGGCAAATATACAGTGAGAGAATGGCGCTTGCACAGCCTTACCTGTGGTTCATTGGCATGGCGATATTCTCGCTAGCGTTCCACATCGTAGGGCTCTTCGGTGTTCCAAGGAGGACCTATGACGTGACATACGCTGGCCTGGCTCCCCCTGAGTGGCTGCCTTGGCTCATAATGGGTGCCATAGGCGGGGTAGTGTTCTGGTTCTCGGGAGTCATTTTCCTAGCGAACATGGGGCTGACGCTAATAAGCGGACGGAGGATCACTGAGCCCCAGCCCTGCCTGTTCACTCTCGACTTCAGCAGGCTTCCTGCAGCGACCAGGCTTGATAGCATAAAGTTCTGGGTGGGGCTCGCTATTGTGGTTATACTAATAGCCTACTTTGTGCCATTCCTGGAGATATACGGAAGAGGACTATCGCCAGCGCCTCCAGTAACCCCCGAGGGACTTAGACTGGGCTAGCTTGATTTACTGAATATATTTGTAATAAAAATACATGTAGTTTTTTAATATCCCCGTTGTTCTCACAATATCATCGAGTAACATAGTGTCCTACCTCTCTGAAGCCAGTAATATTATGGTGTTGTGTATGCAGAAGAAGCCCCTGATTCTCTTGATAGCAATTATCGCGATTCTCGCCAGTATAACGCTCATGACACGTGGTATTATCTTCAATAAGCTTGGCATGCATGAGGAAACCGGACTAAACTTGGTCGAGTTCAGGAAGTATGGTAGTCTCATAGAACTCAACCAGCCAGCTCCACGGGTTGAAATAGGGACAACCGAAGGAAAGATGACAATACCGATCCCAGGCAAGGTAAACGTCATGACGCCGCAATACACCCATTGCCCCGATATCTGCCCCTTGGAAACCATAATGATGCTTTACGTGATGAACAAGACGATTGAGTACGGATACGAGGACCAAGTAATTTTCATAACAATAAACGTTGACCCCTGGAGAGATGACGCTGATATTGCTAAACAGTATATGCAACAGACTGCGGGCAGGTATCTTGATAGGGTCAAGTGGATTTGGATGGTGGACACACCGGAGAATATGAAGAAGGTTTGGGACGCCTACAAGGTTGCTGTAGAGAAGGACTTTGAAACAGGACTTGTTGCACACACGGGTGGCTTTTACATTATAGACAAGGAGGGGCAGTGGAGATATTTTGTGGCACCAAGCACTGAGGGATGGTCCCAGCCAAAAGAATTTGCCAAGGGGCTTTGGGTCATAGTGAAGAGTGTGATCGAGGGAAGGGAATTACAATAAGGAATAGGATAGTGGCCTAACATATAGTACTGCGGGGTTATTCTCTTTGTTTTTCTGATAGGAATTTGAGCTCTCTGTAGGTCCTAATCACGTTCTTAGCGAAGTGGTAGAACAGCACTAGGGAGAACATAACAGGGAGCATAGCTATTATCTGTTGAGGTAGTCCCAGCTGTGTTATCTCCTGTTGGAAGAAGTCTACCGTGTATCTCAGGCTTATCATGATGAACGCGACTGATATCAGCGCGCCCGCTGCAAACGATATAACCTTTGCCGCATCCTCTAGCTCCACCTCCTCAAACCCTACATCTATGGGCTGTACTATCTTTACAATCCTCTTAACGCTAAAGTGGACAACAAACATTACCAGCACAAGTCCCACCAGTATCAGGGCAGCCCTCATCAGGTAAGGTGCCCCTATCTCTCCCAGCTTTGCCTCAAGATGCGATATGGTCAACGTTATAATAAAGAGGAGTGAGAAGCCCTCCAGAAGCAGCCATGACACCTTAACTATAACGGCCGATGCCCTAGTGTAGTACTTCCTTATGACATTCTCGACCGCGTTTACTATAGTGGGCGGAATTTTCTTTTCAATGTTCTCTGAGAGGGGCTCTATCTTCCTGTAGAAGGGAGAGGATATGAGAAATGACCCGAGGACCATAATTGTTACCATGGCAAGATGCTCGCGTGTGAATATCCCGGAAGCCACTGCGGCTGAGGCCAAGACTAGCCCATTCTCACTTATGTTGGTCATCAACAGGCCAGCCTTTATCGAATCCCTAATGCTGAACCCTGAAGACCACGCTGATATAGTGAATGATATTGACCTTACGATTACTGATATGAATGCAATGCCGAGGCCCAGTGCTATGAAGGATAATGAGGCCTCCCGAACCTGTGCACCAATGAGAGAGAAGTATAGGAGAAGGCCGAGCTCCAGCAGGCCCTGGAGCCTGTACGTCGCCTCCCGGGGGTCGGAGACGCTTGATATAACCATGCCCGCTATAAATGCCCCGTAGAGACTGGAAAGCCCTATTGCCCCCGCTATGAAGCTGTAGCCGAGCGCCAGGGATAGTACAACAATAAGGTATACATCCACGTTGTGCCTCGAGGTCACGCTGAGAACCCATTTCATGAACCTCCTGCCGATATAGAAGCTGACGAGCGCGTAGCCCATGAGAAGGGCTGCTAGCCTGGCCAGGCCCTGGAAATCCACCCCTTCAGGGCTAGTAGATATAAGCGTGAGTGCAACGATAACGACGACGTCTTGTATAGCGAGCATACTGAAGATTAACTGTTTGAATTCCTTCCTATAGGAACCTCGGGTAAGCATCTTATAGAGCGCGCCAGAGGAGGCGCAAATAGTTATGACAGTCAGTATTAACTGTTGTAGCGTGTTTAAACCCATAAAACCTCCAAAGAAGGTCCAGCTGGCATAGGTTATCGCGAAGTCCATCACGATTACAGAGACTATCTCCTTGTAATATCTGCTGAAGAAGTCAAGTTTGGTCTCGAGTCCAATGTTAAAGCTCAAAAGAATTATACCCAGGGTCCCGAGTGAGACAACCAGGGGATCCTCCATTTCTATTTCGAAGAAGAGACTATAGGCTACTCCGGCGAGTATGTACCCAACTACTGATGGATAACCGAACCTTGATACGATGAGGCCGAACAGTCCCCCCATTCCCAGCAATAGCAGTATATTCTCAAAGCCTGGAAGCTCTGCCAAACTCTTTCCCTCTACCAGCGAATGCGTGTATTAGGGTGTTGTGCATCTTCCTCTAATATGTCCTGTATGCAGTTTGCTTTCACTAGGGCAATATGTATTACCTAGAAGGATTATAAAACTCGCAAGATGTGTCCTAGAACAGCTGATAGTAACAATAGAGGAAATTGTATTACCCTGTAATTTAATGAAGAGTGGGTTTTTAAAATACATTTAACAAGTAAGTACTTAAAAATAGATTAACCAGGAGGTTAACATAGGAAACCAATAATATCAAACATTCGTACAATACTATTAGCTTACCTCAAACATCTACAAAGAATCTTTATATATGAAGCCCTGCAAATGAATTATATAATGTAAATCCAAACATCTATGAAGAGGTGAAAATGTAAAATGGTAGAGTTCGAAGCATTTGACGTAAAGGCGAGGAAAAAGGTCAAGATAAAAGACCCCGAGATAGTTACGCTGAAGAACGGCAGAGTGGCTGTCAGGGGTAAGAGTCCTCTGACAGGGATCACTGTTTACAGAATTCTGAGCAAGGAGGAGGCAGAGAAGCTTCAGAAACGTAAAAAAAAGTAAAGTGAAAAAATAAAAATTTTTATTATTATTTTACAAAGTTATGATT
>JALWDA010000097.1 GCA_027014955.1 Desulfurococcales archaeon
AGCCTGAGGCGCAAGGCTCTCCTCCAGAGCCTCAGGCCCGGCTACAGGGTTGTTGACCTCCGGGGTAACCTTGACACCCGGCTCCGGAGGCTAGCTGAGGGCAGGTTCGACGCTATCATGGTTGCCGAGGCGGGTCTCCGCCGGCTGGGTGAGCGGGTTGCATACAGGCCCCTTGACCCCACGCTCTTCGTCCCCGCGCCGGGACAGGGCATAGTGGCGGTTGCCCTCCTACCCGAGGACAGCCTGTCGAGGAAAATCATCCAGGCAAGCCACAGGACAACAGAGGTGCAGGCCCGGGCGGAGAGGACTTTCCTACAGCACGTGGAGGCGGGGTGCAGGGAACCCGTGGGAGGGGTTCTCCTAAGGCGACGGGGTAGGGCCCTGTTTGCCGCCTTTGCTCACAGGAGGAGCGATGGTGCCTCCGCTTGGCTCCGATCTTGGGGGTCTTGGGAGGAGTCCCAGTCGGTCGCGGAGGTCGTCTCGGAGAGGGTGAGGGAGTTCCTCTGGGGACGGAGGTGAGCCTTGGAGATGGGGGAGGTCGTCCTCGTGGGAGCGGGTCCGGGGGACCCGGGTCTGCTGACAATCAGGGGCTTGGAGGAGCTCCGGAGGGCTGATGTTGTCCTCTACGATAGGCTTGCACCGCGGGAGCTCCTCAACCAAGTACCATCGGGTGTGGAGCTCGTCCCCGTGGGGAAGGCACCGGGCAGGCACAGCCTCTCGCAGGATGAGATAAACAACTTGCTGGTAGGCTACGCTTCCCAGGGGCTCCGTGTAGTGAGGCTCAAGGGGGGAGACCCCTACGTGTTCGGCAGGGGCGAGGAGGAGTGCCTCCATGTTATCGCCAGGGGGCTGCCCTGCAGGGTGGTCCCCGGGGTCCCCAGCTTCGTTGGAGCGGGTGCCTACGGGGGCATACCACTGGCGGGGAGGGGGTTCGCCAGCAGCTTCGCAGTAGCAACGGGGCGTCTCGCTGCTGAAAAGGGAGACCATGTTCTCGACTACTCCGCTATGCTTAGGGCGGTGGACCAGCTAGTGGTGCTCATGGGTGTGGGGAGCCTGGAATCCATACTCTCCCAGGCGGAGGCAGCCCGTGGCCCCCGGCATCCGGCGGCGGTGGTAATGGATGCTACTTTGCCCAGCCAGCGCATCCTCGTGGGTACCGTGTCTAGTCTGAGGAGGGCCAGCCGCGAGGGAGCAGTGAGGCCTCCTGCCGTTCTCTTTGTAGGGAGGGGCGTGGAGTGGGGTGAGAGGCTATGGAGGACGGGTGCCGTGTCCTACTACTGAGGCCCGAGTGCACCTCCGTGCACGTGAGGGGCCTTGAGGTGGAGTGCATGAGTATAACCATGACGGTTCCCCGACCCGGTTCCAGCGTGGAGGTCCTAGAGGGCCTTGAGGAGGGTCCGGGTATGGTGGCCTTCACGAGCCCCCGGAGCCTTCCATACCTGGTGGAGGACGCCAGGGGGCACGGGAAGCTCGATGAACTCCTGGAGAGGCTGTCAAGGGTACCGCTGGCAGCGGTGGGGCCTCAGACCGCCCAAAGTGCCAAGGAGCTTGGCTTGGAGCCCGCCTTGGTGCCTCCGAGGTTTGACACGCTTAGCCTAGCCCGTGCCATAGGTGACTATTATCGGGAACAGGGGCTGGATGGCCTCGTGCTTCACCCCGCATCCGCCCAGTCCCTGCCCCACCTCGCGGAGGTCTTGGGCAGTAATGGTATTGGCTACAGGAGGGTGGTTGTCTACGAGCACGTCGAGCGACCCGGGTCTCTAGAGAGGGTAACCGAGGCGCTGGAGGGCAAGGGTTACCAATGGATAGTGCTCACCAGCCCCCTCATTGCAAGACTGTTCCTTGAAAAAATGAGTAAGACTCCCGGGCTTGTTTCTCTAGCGGTGCTGGGGCCCTCCACCCTCGGCGTGGTGGAGGCCCTCGCACCCAATGCTAGGAAGCTCATGGCCCCCCGGGCGACCCTGGGGGCCCTCCTAGGGGAGCTGAAAAAACAATGCACGCGGGGTGATAACCGTGACGGGGCATCGTAGAAACCCTTGGTCCTCGAGGCCCCTTCTCGTCTTCTGGGAGACCACCAAGGCCTGTGGCCTGGCTTGTAAGCACTGCCGGGCAGAGGCGATAGAGAAGCCCCTCCCCGGGGAACTCGGCCTCGAGGAGTCCCTTGACCTGGTGGACCAGGTGGCGGGCTTCGGGGACCCCAAGCCCATACTGGTGATAACTGGGGGAGACCCCCTTCTGAAGCAGGGGGTCTGGAGGATTATAGAGAGGGCTGTTGAGAAGGGCCTTCGAGTAGCGCTTGCCCCCAGCGTCACCCCCCTGCTCACTAGGGAGACCATAAAACGAATAGTCGAATCAGGGGTTTCTGGGGTCTCCCTGAGCCTGGACAGCCCCTACGAGGAGGTCCACGACCGAATAAGGGGCGTGAGGGGGACGTGGAGGAGGGCCATTGAGGCCATACGAGAGTTCCTCTCCAATGGTATACACGTCCAGGTTAACACGGTTATCATGAGGGACACGGTCGATGGCCTGCCCCGCATGGTGAAGCTCTTAGACGGCCTCGGCGTGGGCACCTGGGAGCCCTTCTACCTCATCCCTGTTGGGAGGGCCTGGAGGCGAATGGACCTATCCCCCGCCGAGTGGGAGGATGTGAGCCACTTCCTCTACCAGGCCTCCAAGTATGGCATCACCATAAGGACGGTGGAGGGCCCTATGTTTAGGAGGGTTTCCCTCCTCAGGAGGGCCCTGGAGAAGAAGGGACTCGACCCCGACGAGCATCTGGAGACGGGGCCCCTGTACCAGAGGCTGTACCGGGAACTGG
Source organism: Desulfurococcales archaeon (assembly GCA_027014955.1). Classification (GTDB taxonomy): domain Archaea; phylum Thermoproteota; class Thermoprotei_A; order Sulfolobales; family Fervidicoccaceae; genus JALTXS01. The sequence goes on from JALWDA010000097.1 coordinate 2,819, forward strand.
TGGAGCTGATGGGTCCCCCAAGGGGTGAGCCAAGGGCGCAGACAACGGGGACACGGGATGGCAATGGCATCATATTCGTCTCCCACGATGGGCTTGTCTCGCCAAGCGGCTTCCTGCCCCTCGCGCTGGGGAGCGTTAGGAGGGAGGGACTGGTGGCAATCTATCGCGAACACCCCCTCCTGAAGAGCATAAGGAACGCGGAGTTCCGGGGCAGGTGCGGCTCCTGCGAGTTCAGAGAGATATGCGGGGGGAGCCGGGCCCGGGCCTACGCCTATACTGGGGACGCCCTGGGCGAGGACCCCGCCTGCCCTTATGAGCCTGGTTTTCTAGACGCCCTCCTAGAGAGGGCGGGTATGGAGCCCCGGGAGTTCTGGGGCCTTGTTGAAGAGATGCGTCGGAGGGGAGCCATGCATGGGAGAGGTCACGGGCCTAGGGGAGCTTGACAAGAGGGTCCTCATGCACCTGCAGTACGAGTTCCCCCTCACCCCTGACCCCGTGGGGGACACCGCCCATGCCCTGGGCGTGGACAGGGGCATGCTCCTGTCCAGGCTCAGGGAACTGGTCAAGGAGGGGAAGCTGAAAAGGATTGGTTTTTACTTCAACTTCAGGGCCGCGAGGCTCGTGGGGGCCCTTGTGGCCTACCGGGCCCATGGTCAGAGCTTCAACCGTGTAGTTGAGTTGCTTAACAGGGACCCGCTTGTGACGCACAACTTCGAGAGGAGCCATCCAATTTACAACATCTGGGCGGTCATGAAGGCAGAGAGCCGCGAGAAGCTGGTAGAGAAGGCCGAGGGGATCGCCAGCGAAGCTGGGGCGGAGGACCTTGTGATACTCTTCTCGAAGAGGACCCTTAAGCTAAGCGTGAAGTACGACCTCTACACGGGGATATCTAGGGCGGGGAGATGGTCAATGATAAACCCCAGCCCGCCCGCTCCCGAAGAGCTGGGCGCCACCCTGCAGCTGGCGAAGGACCTGAGGGTCCTCCCCCTGGTGGAGAGGCCCTTCCGCGTTATAGGTGAGA
>JALWDA010000098.1 GCA_027014955.1 Desulfurococcales archaeon
GGATAAGGATGATGGCCCCCTTCACCCCGGCCTTCGCGGAGGAGCTGTGGAGCAAGGCCGTAGGAGAGGGCCTGGTCCACGAGAGGGAGTGGCCCCGGGCAGAGGAGTTCGCCAGGGACCCCCTCCTGGAGGTGGGTGAGAGGCTGGTCGAGATGATAATCTCCGATGTGGGCAACATCGCCTCAGCCGCCAAGAAGAGGCCCCGCCGCGTCACCATAGTTGTGAGCGGCGACACCGGGCTCCTCAAGAGGGTGCTCGACGAGCACCGCAGGGGCTCCGACATGAAGACCTTCACACGCCTCATAGCATCAAGCCTCAAGGGAGACCGGAGGCCCCACGAGACGGCCCGGAGGATAGTGGAGTTCCTCAACAGCCTAGACCCCGAGCACCAGAGAGCCCTGGAGAGGGGCTTTGACGAGAAGTCCCTCCTGGAGACCCTGGCCCCGGTCATGGAGAAGGCCCTAGGTGCCGAGGTGAGGGTAATGGACCAGGGAGAGGCCGAGCGGCAAGGGATAGGCCTGAGGAGGAGGCCCGCCCCCCTTTTCCCCGCAATAAGCATAGAGTTTGCCGAGGAGTGAGGAGAGGCGCTTGAAGCTACACCCCGGATGGGGAACAGCATCGGCGGTGGCCCTGGCGCAGCTGCTCGTAGCCCACGTCATGGCCTACCAGGCCCTGCTGGGCGAGGCCCCCTCCTGGCAGGGCCCCCTCCTCTACGCGCTTCTGGGCGCGTGGCTTGTGGTTTTCCTATGGAACAGGTACAGGCTCCCCCCAGGCACCCTGGCCGCGCTTCTTGTGGCGGTGCTTGTGAGCGCGGGTACGGCCGCCTTCCTATACCGTGCGCGGCGCGCGGGGGCGGGGGTGGGGGGAGTTTTGCTGGCCCTCTTCCTAACCATGGCGACGGCGGGTTTCGGGTTCCTGGTTGTCTCCGTCTGGGCCTCGAGTCTGGAGCGGAGGCTTTTGCTCGAGGAGGTCTTCACGCCATAGCTTACGATTGGGGTGGTATGTTGTCGGAGAGAGGGGTGGGCGAGGGCTACGTGGGCGCGGGGGAGGTGCTGGAGGGCAGGCTCCCCGAGGGGAATCCCGCTAGGCTTAGGGGGTGGATTCACCGCAAGTTCGTTGTGGGGGGCAAGATATTCGTTAGGCTGAGGGACTCCACGGGGGTTCTCCAGTGTGTCATCGACCGTTCCAGGGTGGGCGACGAGGTCTACGGGGCGTTTGAGGAGGCGAAGAGGGAGAGCAGCATAGTCGTCGAGGGCACGGTACACCGCGAACCCAGGGCACCCGGGGGCTGGGAGCTGAGGGTGACCCGGGGACACGTCGTGTGGCCCAGCGAGGACTTCCCCATAAGGGGCAAGGAGGGCGTAGAGTTCCTCCTGGACAACCGCCACCTTTGGCTCAGGAGCACGCGTATGAGGGACATCCTGAAGATAAAGCACACCGTACTGGGGGCGCTCCGTGAGTACTACTTGGAGAGGGGATGGTGGGAGGTCACGCCTCCCATACTAACGGGCTCCGCTGTCGAGGGCGGCGCGACACTTTTCAAGGTGGACTACTTCGGAGAACCCGCCTACCTGAGCCAGAGCGCCCAGCTCTACCTAGAGGTCCTCATATACTCGCTGGAGAGGGTCTGGGCCATAACACCCAGCTTCCGCGCCGAGAAGTCCCGCACCCGCCGCCACCTCTCCGAGTACACTCACTTCGAGGTAGAGGCGGCGTGGATGAACATGGAGGACATGATGCGCGTCGTCGAGGAGACCGTTGAGCACGTGGTCTCGAGGGTTCTCGAGGACAGGAGAAGGGAGCTCGAGAACCTGGGCCGGGACACCTCGGCGCTGGAGAGGGTGAAAAGGCCCTTCCCCCGCCTCACCTACACGGAGGCCGTGGAGAGGCTCCGCTCCAAGGGCGTCGCAATGGAGTGGGGCGAGGACTTCGGCGCGGACGAGGAAGCCGCGCTCACCAGGGACTTCGACAGGCCCTTCTTCGTCACCCTGTTCCCCAAGCAGATAAAGGCCTTCTACATGAAGGAGTACGAGCAGGACCCCCGGCTTGTGAAGGGATTCGACCTCCTCGCCCCCGAGGGCTATGGGGAGATAGTCGGGGGGAGCGAGAGGGAGGACAGCTACGAGAAGCTTCTGGCGAGGATAAGGGAGGAGGGCCTGGACCCCAAGGACTACTACTGGTACCTGGACCTGAGGCGCTACGGTAGCGTGCCCCACAGCGGCTACGGCCTGGGAGTGGAGAGGCTGGTCATGTGGATAGCGGGCCTGGACCACATCAGGGACGCCACGCCCTTCCCCCGGTTCAGGGAGAGGCTACGCCCCTGAGCCCCAGTCTACTAACAACGCCCAACCCGACAAGGAGGACCGCACGCCATGAGGCTGGCTGCCCTCTTCACCGGGGGCAAGGACAGCACCTACGCCATGCATGTGGCCCACGCCATGGGGCATGAGGTTGCCGTCCTCTGCACCATACTCCCCCGGGACCCCGACTCCATGCTATTCCACACCCCCAGCCTCAGGCACGCGCACGTCATGGCCCAGGCCTACGGGCTCCCCCTGGAGGTGGTGCCCGCCTCCCCGGGGAGGGAGCTCTCCTCCCTCTCCAGGCTCCTAAAGAGATGCAGGGACGCCCACGGTGCCCGGGGCGTGGTCTCGGGCGCCCTCCGCTCGGACTATCAGAGGATAAGGTACCTTAGCGTGACCGACAGGTTGGGCCTCTGGCACCTGTCCCCCCTGTGGCACAAGGACCAGGAGGAGTACATGAGGAGCCTGGTCAGGGAGGGCTTCCGCTTCATATTGACACGGGTATCCGCCTACGGGCTCCCCCTGCGTCTCCTCGGCCGGGTTGTTACGCGGAGGGACGTGGAGGAGATAATAGCGAGGGCCAGGAGATATGGGTTCAACCCCGCCTTCGAGGGAGGCGAGGCGGAGACCCTCGTGCTGAGGGCGCCGCTTATGAAGAGGGGCCTACGTGCTAGGGGGAGGAGGGTCACGAGACCCGATGGTACGGGCGAGTACGTTGTGGAGGAGCTCCTCCTAGAATGAAGCTCCCTATTGTCTCGTGTCACCCGTGTTACATCCCGGGGTTTGCAGTAACAATAAAAACCCCGGGGCAATAACCCTTCAAGATGGCAAGAGCCTGCTTGTGGCAGGGGCCTGGGGTGTCTTGTGATGCATGTGGGGAGCCAGCTGAGTAGGGAGATGGGGGAGACTGGCGAGGACTACATTGTGGGGAAGCACGTCTATGGGAACCTGTACGGGATTAGCAGGGAGGTGGCCCTGGACCACGACTTCCTCGTAGAGACCATGAAGAAGGCCGCGGAGCTCTCCAACGCCACTATCATTGAGGTCAGGAGCTGGGTCATCCCTGGGAAGAAGGGCGGTGTCAGCGTCATCGTGCTGGTGGATGAGAGCCACCTGGCCCTGCACACCTGGAGCGAGTATAGCTATGCCACCCTCGACGTCTACACCTGTGGGGAGCACACCGAGCCCCTCAAGGGCTTCCAATACGTTGTGGAGAGGCTCAGGCCCAAGAAGTACACCATGCACTACGTGGTAAGGGACAGCCGGACCGAGGAAATGAAGACAATAACCCCCAGCCCCGGTGACGGGCGGGGCGCTTCGCCCTAAGCCCCTGCTACACTCCCTTGCTCTTATATTTACGCCTGCCTGTTTCTCCCAGAATCCACTTCCAAAGGGGGATGACCCTAACACTCCGCCCCTCCACCCTGAGCTCCTCCTCCTGGTCCCACGTTATGACCTGGAGCACGCCGCCCCCCAGGGCCTCCCGGGCCTTGAGCAGGGAGCCCACCTCCCTCCTCCACAGC
>JALWDA010000099.1 GCA_027014955.1 Desulfurococcales archaeon
ACCATAGACCCCGGTCAGACCCAGACCCTGACCATAACAGGCGTGCCCCAGAAACCCCTAACCATAACCCTCCACACAACATCCCAAGGAATAGCAAGCGCCACCGTGACCGCAACCGAAGCGACAACAACGAATACCACCACAGCTAGTTGGATACCCCAGTCCATGTCACGAATAATACCAGAAAACGCCACCACGTGGTATGGGACGGCAGATATACAGGTGCCCGAGGACAGACTTGCAGACCCCCAGCTCATACTAGTAACGACAGGGGACACGGGAGGGTCGGACAACGCAACTATTCTGCCCTTGCTCAAGGACAGAGACGGCTCAACTATCTCATTTAGGTCAGAACCGGGAATAACCCTCTCCCAGAGAAACGTCATTTTCTGGCACAACTTCACGAATAACCCATTAGGTACACAAATTATACCAGTTGACGGCACTTGGAGTCACGACCCCATTGCAGGAACTATTAGTGAAACAGCTTCTTCTTCTGGGCTAGCGAGTGGTGAAAACATCGCGCATGCCGATATAACCTCCCTTCCAACTCAGTATTACATTGTGGCTAGAATCAATCCATCCAATACAGGCTGGCACGATGTACTATTGACAGACAATGCTGGAAATAATCTCTATGAGTTCTCGCTATACCCTGGTACAGGCATACAGATATGGCGCTACACAGGCGGATGGACCCAGCTGGCCTCGGCCTCAGCTTCTATAAGCACTGGTGCCTGGCACACGGTCGTCGTCTTTTACGACAGTGCAACAGGTTACATGTCATTATACCTGTTGAACAACGACGGTACAAATAATACAAGTGTGAGTGTAACCGATAATACCTTCATACCGACGAAGGTAGGCCTAGGTAATTACCAATCTGCTCAAACTGTATTTGATTACCTATTCGTATCCTCTGAAAACCCCTGGGAAATAAAGGTGCTCAACGTGCCATCTACCTATACTGTTGAGCTAGTCTACGGTACAACAATCATTACGGGTACATATGACTCTACTATTGGGGGATTTAGGGTCCCCTTATACCCCATACCCTCGGGCTACTCGCCAGTTCTACCTAATGCCGAGATAGTTGTGAAAGACAGTACCAACACTGTAGTGGCGTCTCTCAATACTACCGTGATGGGGGGCGACGTGTATTCGCTGACGAGCGTAATTGACGCTGTTCTTGCAACGTGGTTAAACCTGACAGGCGCTGTTGCCGTAACCGAACTTAGGCTAGAATTCTTCATGGTTAACGCTGACCCGGTTGTTGACCTTAAGCTACTGGCTTATGATTTCACGAGCTCCACCTACGAGCTAGTGGGTTCGTGGAATGGGGTTACCAGTGTTGATGCAACCATCAGCCTAGACCCGGCACGCTTTATGAACTCCACCGGCCACTCCATTCTAAGGGTAATGACCTCATATAGTAGCATTCACAAGATAAGCCTGGACATACTGAACACAAATGCCACCGTACAGACTGTGACAACAATAGATGCATTACTGGTCGCTTATGGGGATAGTATAGATATTTTCAAAAAGCTCAGCTCCAGCGGATTCCAGTACCTTTACACAGTGACTACGCCCGTCGTGCCTGGTCTTCTGGGTGTTGAGGCTGATATAGCAGTTAACGGTAGCCATCTGATATACTACCACTCAACCCAGGGCGTCTATGCCACGCCGATTCGTTCCACACCCTCCTGGGCGGGTCCCTTCGCGGGAGCCTGCACTACGCCCTCCCCCACGAGGGTCACGGTAGACGCCCTCTCTACGGGTAGCATTGTTCTCCTCTACAACACCACCAGCTCCAGCAACTACTGTGTCCTAGACAGTAACCTCAACGTCATAGCTTCGGGAACCACGCCTCCCGACCTCAGCCTCGACCAGACCTTGGTAGACCCCCGGTACAGGGTCTCCGCAAGCTACCTGGACACGGTGTTTACAACAGGCTATAACACCAGCCTCGCCATGCCCGTGCTAGTCAGCTTCAACACAACCTCGAACACGTGGAAGACACTAGCCACCCTCCCCGGGGCGAAGACCCTGGGCCTAGCCTACTATCCCCCCACCGACAAGCACTTCATAGTACTGGACAACGGGGGCCTATACGTAATAGACCCCAGCACCGCCACCTCCAACCTAGCCTCGACCACCCCCTTCGACCCCAACGGGTGGTCAAGCAGGCTAGAACTAATATCAACAACACCACTAACACTAATCTTCGTAAGAGCGGACTACACGAACGAACTATGGTACTACAGCACATAGTATTATCAAAGATACTGGATGAGGTCATCTATGAGGAAACTAAATACATACAGACCTACACGAATAACTTCTCTCTAAGAATCTACCCATATTACCCTCCAAGAGACATTGCAAGTCCCTAGCCAGGGTCTCGCCACCTTACGCGGGCTATGGGAGCGTGGACACCGTCGAGGCCAGGGATTGTGCATCCAAGGTTGTTGAAACCACCAGGAGGTATTTAGAGGGATGCATCTGAGGCTTCCTGAGAAGGGACGGCGGCTGAGAGCCTCAGGGGCCTCTTGGAGAAGATTGGTTGAAACACCTGTGGGTGAGAAGGGCCTAGTGGGGCCCTGTGCGGGAAGCCTCCCTTATTACCTCCCGGAGGGGCTGGGGATCCTCGCCCTCCTCTATGCTTGCCTGGAGGAGGTGCACGAGGGTTATGAGCTCCTCGGCCTCCAGACCATCGTGGCCGGGGGCGAGGTTATTGCGGAGCTGGAGCCTGCTCCGCGCCAGCTGGAGAGCCTCCCTCAGCACCATCTGGGCGACGCTTTTCTCGCCCATCTCGTAGAAGTCGAGGGCGAGGGTGGCCAGGTAGAGGACCTCCCGCCGGAGCTCCTCTAGCTCCTGTCCCAGTATCCGCGCATAGCTTGCGTCAAGTCCCAACGTTTCACCACCTCTCGAAGCTATTCTAGGGGGCTATGATTGGGTAGAAGTAGGCCCCCATCTGGGGGTACTTGTTATTTTATATGGGTGGCCTGGCAATTTAAGAGGGGCTCCCCTGTAGTATCACATAACACCAAGATAGTAATACGGTGGCCAACATCCTAGGCTGGAGCGCCGGGCCAGGTAAGGTTTAATACACTCGCACCATCCAGACATGTTGAGGAAGCCCCCATACTTCTCCATGTAGTGAACGGGGAGAGAGGTATTGCGGGAGGAGGCCAGGATAGTACACGCGGCCGACATACACATCGGCGCCCGCCCCATGGGATTGGAGGAGAGGGAGAGGGACCTCCTCGATACCTTCACACAGCTCGTAGACCTCGTCCTAGAAGAGCGGCCCCAGGCCCTCCTCATCGCGGGGGACCTCTTCGACCTCCCCCGTCCCGAGCCTCGGTTCGTGAGGCTCGCCCTGAGGCAGCTGCAGCGGCTGGTTGAGAAGCGGGTGAGGATAGTGGTTGCCCACGGGGAGCATGACACCCCGGGTAGGGTCCAGGACACCATACTCCAGGTTCTCGAGACCGCCTTGGGGGATGGGGGGTTCTTCAGGGCCCCCCTGGGCCTGGGCGCCTCTAGCCCAGAGGACTTGGTCGAAAAGAGTATCGTGGACCTGGGCGCCCTGAGGGTCATTGTCTTCCCCTTCAGACGGGGCCCCCACGAGCAACGCAGGGAATACGCCCAGGCACTCATGGAAAGGTACAAAACCCTAGCCCGGAGACTGGAGCCCCCCAGGGTCTTCCTGGGCCACTTCAGCCTGAGCGAGGTCCTGGAGTTCGACAGCCTGGTCTCCTCCCGCGACCTACCCCCCGTGGAATACGC
>JALWDA010000100.1 GCA_027014955.1 Desulfurococcales archaeon
GGATAGAGGGTCTCCTCAGGATACTCGGTAGGATGCAGGACGAGGAGCTGACACGGGCCTCCCTGCTGGTGGGCATGGGCGGGGGGAGCCTCCTCGACACCGTGGGGTTCGCCGCCTCCATATACACGCGTGGCATCGGCTTCGCCAGCGTGCCCACGACCCTCCTGGCCCAGGCCGACGCCGGGCTGGGGGGAAAGACAGGGGTAAACCTGGGGGGGAAGAACCTTATTGGGAGCTTCCATCCCCCCACGGTGGTTGCCATCGACCCCCTCCTATCCATAAGCCAGGATGAGGAGAGCTTCAGGCAGGGGTTCGCTGAGATTGTGAAGCACGGTTTCATACAAGGCGGAAACCTTCTCTCATTGCTGGAGGACAACGCTGACAGGCTGGCGGGGAGCCGGGATACGGGGCTCCTAGCCCGCGTTCTGGAGGAGAGCGCCCGCGTGAAGATGGATGTGGTCTCCAGGGACCCCTGGGAGACCCGGGGGCTGAGGGTGGTGCTGAACCTGGGGCATACCATTGCCCATGCCCTTGAGAAGGCCTCAGGCTACCGGATGCCGCATGGGAGTGCCGTGTCGGTTGGACTCGTGGGTGAGACCATCATAGCGGGGAGCCTCGTGGGGACCGATAGGAGGGTCGTGGAGAGGCTTGAGAAGCTCCTATCCACCTTTGGACTCCCCACCTCTGCTAGTGTGGAGGCGGAGGAGGTCGCCCTGCACATTGGGGGGGATAAGAAGCGTCGGGGAGATGAGCTTCTCCTCCCCCTGATAAGGAAGCCTGGCGACATCGTGGTGGAGAGGGTGAGCCTGGGTTGGCTGAGGAGGGCTCTGGTGGAGCATCTGAAAGGCTCTGTGCTAGCCTAGCCGTGGGGGACCCGGGGCTGGCGATGCAGGGGGGGCTCGCCACCCCGGCCCGCTATGTGGAGGTGAGGCTGGACCTGCTTCTCGAGGGGATGGATGTTGGGAAGGTCCTTTACCTAACGAGGCTCCTAGCGGGGGAGGGAAAGGCGGTGATAGCAACTCTCCGGGAAAAAGATGAGGGGGGGAGATACTCGGGAGGTCTGGAGGAGAAGCTGGGGCTCCTCGAAAAGACCCTGGAGGCGGGGGCCACCTGGGTTGACCTGGAGGAGGCCCTTTTTGAGAAACGCCCACATATACTGAGAAGCTGGCTGGGGAAAGCTGTGTCGAGGGGGCTGGT
>JALWDA010000101.1 GCA_027014955.1 Desulfurococcales archaeon
GTTCACGAGGTGAATGAGGAGGGCCTCGCCGGACCGGTAGAACTCGGCCTGGACCGTTGAGGGTGCCTCGACCTCCACGGGAGCCCGTACGTTCTTTCTTCTAAGGAGCCTGGTGAGGAGCGCCAGGTAGTCGGGGTGACCGAGGCGGTTGTAGTGTAGTCCCAGGCGGAAGGGATAGTAGATAAAGGCCCCCCTACCTATGTTTGTGGACAGGATTCCAGGCAGCCCCGAGCTGTAGCCGGGTGGGGGAGTGCTCCTCCCCAGGGCGTACTCGTAGCCCCACTTCCTCCAGGAGAGCCTAACCTGTGCGTGGACCTCCGCCTCCTGGCCCGCTTTGACCTGGACCAGTTCCCCGAGCATGGGGTCCCGGCGGTCCCTCTTGAAGGCCGTGCTGTGGTCCCCGAAGGGTATGAGGCGGGCCATCCCCCTCCAGAGCTCCTGCTCACCATTCTCCCTCAGCTCGAGGTAGAAGTAGCCCAGCTTCAGCACGCCCTCGAACCAGATTCCAAGACGCTCCTGGAGGGGCAGTGCATGCCTGTAGGTAAAGTCCTCCCTCATGTAGCCGAACTGGTGGGTCGCCACCAGAACGCCGCCACCCTCCAGGAACCTGGCTAGGGCCTCCTCGGCACGGGTGCTCAGCACTGTCACCGCAGGGGCTATTATGACACGGTACCCTCGCAGAGCCCGGGGGTCCTCCAGGCCCCTGTCATCCACCACCTGCCAGGGGAGGTGGCTGTGCATCATCATGTAGGCCAGGCCCTCAAGCTCGCCCGCGTGGTACTCGGGCCGGGGGTGCATCCCCCAGTCCTGGGTCAGGGTACTGTAGACCACGCCGATGTGCTTGAGGGGCTCCGACCCTGCTAGGAGGCCCTCCAGCTCTTCGAGCTCCCCGTAGACCTGGGATAGGGCGTCGAGGGCCCGGGGGTCAGTGAAGAGCTGGCTGGAGAACATGGTCGCCACAGGCATGCCCCCCGCTGCCACGATCTCTCTGACACCCTGTCTTATCGTGGGCCCCGGTGGGGACTGGGGGGTTCGGAGGAAGTGGAAGAGGTTCCGCGTCGTTAGCACTATGCCGCCCTCGCCCACCAGGGCGCGGGATATCTTTGTTATGAGTGTGAGGAAGCCTGGGCCCTTCGTGTCAGCCTCCGTTCCCTCCGCGAACACACCGTCTAGCGCATCCCGTGCCCTCTGAA
>JALWDA010000102.1 GCA_027014955.1 Desulfurococcales archaeon
ACTACATGATCAGGGGATGGGCTAACATATCCTCCACGGCCCCCTTCATCGCCCGGCTTATAGCCCAGGCGGGGCCCCTTGACTCCGGGCCCATTCTCGTCGCAAACCTCTCCACGGCCACGCAGGCGGGGGAGAAGCCCCTCCTCCTGGGAGTGCTGGAGGCGCTGGGGGGCCTGGTTGCCCTGCTGTCCACAACCCTCTTCCCCCTCTTGCTACTACTGGCGGCTCCCCTGGCGGCCCTGGTTGCCACGAGGGCATCGGAGGGAAGCCTCAGAGAGCGAGGGAAGGACCCCCTCTACGAGGAGGCGGAGGAGGCCCTCCTGGACCGGGGGAGGGGGCGCTCCGGGTAGAGGGGCTGGTTGCCATGGCCCATGGTCTATTCTGGGGCTAGCGGACCTTGCCCAGGACCCCCAGCTCCACGAGGGCCTGGTGGAGGGTGGTTTTCTTTTCCACAATGTGCCTCCTGACCCGGGCCTCGAGCTCGTGTATCTCCAGCGCCTTGGCAGCCACCCTCTCGGCGTCACCTCGGGGGACCACGACCACCCCGTTCGCGTCCCCCACGATGATGTCGCCGGGAGAGACCCTGACCCCACCAATGTCGAGGACCACGCCCATCTCCCCCCTGCCCCCAGGGTCGCCCGCGCTGGGCGTGGTGCCGCTGGCGAAGGCGGGGAAGCCCAGCTCCCTTATCCCGTCAACGTCCCTGATGTACCCGTGTATTACGACCGCCTTCACGCCCCTCACGCTGGCCGCGTGTGAGGCCAGCTCGCCCCACACGGCCTTCCGGACGGGGCCAGGGCCCCCGGCGTCTATCACTATGACCTGGCCCTCCCGGGCCTCGTCTATGGCCTTTATGGCGAGGAGCCAGTCCCCCGGGGGGACCCTAACGGTGAGGGCGGGGCCCGCAACGGGCCTCTGCCCGGGGTCCACTGGCAGTATGCCTGGGAGGGGCTCGGCCCTCCCCATCGCGTCGGAGACCACTGGGGCACCCGCCTTTTCGAAGACCTCTATTAGGCTCTTCACCTCCATAAGCCCACCTCCAACAAGCGGGTCCACGGGTTTTTGCATTGGACTATGGGGGCCGTGCTATAAATCACCCACCCTCACGCCCTCCGCCCCTGGCGTCCTCCACGCAGTCGCCCCGCCTCTCGCCCAGTGCCTTCACGAGCTCGTATAGCTGGGCCGAGAACCTC
>JALWDA010000103.1 GCA_027014955.1 Desulfurococcales archaeon
CACCATAGTGGGGGAGGGGAGGCACGACCCCTGCATAGCGATTAGGGGGAGCGCCGCCGTGCAGGCGGTGGCCCGGCTTGTCTTGGCCGACCACGTGTTGAGGTGGCTGTCATGGGAGGCCCTGCCCTGGATGCGCTGAGGAGGCGCATTGACGAGATAGATGGGGAGCTCATACGGCTGCTGGAGGAGAGGATGAGGCTCTGCAGGGAGATTGGAGGGCTCAAGAGGAGAATGGGGCTGGAGGTAGTTGACCTGGAGAGGGAGAGGAGGGTGCTAGAGAGGGCGGGGCGCTGGGCGCCACTGTTCCGGTTGATTGTCAATGCTTGTAGGGAGGAGCAGAGATAGAGACAGACCACCCGCTCTAGCACGCTATTCTAGGAGCTCGTCCACGGGGGTTTATTAGGAGCCGGGAGCCCTAGTTGGGAAAAGACTGCTCAACGCCCCTGCTATGGACGGGAGCCGGGATGACTAGGAGGAAGGGTAGAAAAGGCACCGAGATCGGGATAATCGGTGCTGGGCGGATGGGGGGCTGGTTTGCCTGGTTCTTCACACGGAGGGGCATGAGGGTCACGGTCTACGATGTGGAGCCGGGGAAGGTGGCCGAGCTAGCGGAGAAGACCGGTGCCCGGGCGGCGGGAGGTCTTGAGGAGCTGGCGGGTATGGATAAGATAATGGTCGCCACACCCCCCTGGGAGGTCCCCCGTGTTTTAGAACAGCTGGCCCCCATTGTATCGAGAGGCACCATGGTCTTCGACATTGCCACGTTCAAAACGGGGATCATCGACGCCTACCAGATGCTCCCCCAGGGGGTCCTTGCGGCATCCGCTCATCCCCTCTTTGGCCCCGGGGCCCCCCTCTCGACCCCCGGGGCTTTCAAGGTGTTAACGATGGAGGTGGAGGGGCGTGAGGGGGAGGAGAGGCTCAGGTGCTTCTTCCGGGAACTTGGGTTCAGAGTAGAGAAGATGACCTGGGAGGAACACGACAGGGTGATGGGGCTCACCATAGGCCTCTCCTTCGCCCTCGGTGTTCAGCTTGATAGAATTCTGCTTGAGAAGGGTCTGGAGGACCTACTCGAGAAGTCGGGGAGCAGCTTTAAGGCCCTTGTAATACAGTCCCTTTCCCTCCTCAACCAGGATGAGAAGCTTGTGGAGTACGTGCTTAGCCTCCCCCTGGTCAGGGAGCAGAT
>JALWDA010000104.1 GCA_027014955.1 Desulfurococcales archaeon
GATATACAGGGTCCCGCCCAGCACCCGGGACCCCGTGACGCACCGGCTGAACCCCTTCGCCTACGCCTACAGCGTGGGGGGCAAGGACCGGGTTCCCTACCCCTTCGACGCCAGGACCGCGGAGAGGGTCATCGTCACGCTGGAGGAGGCGGTGGAGAGGGCCCGCCTGGGGGAGAGGGACAAGCTACGGGCTCTGGAGAGGCTGGGTAGGCTCGCCGATAGGGTCCTGGGCGAGGAAAAGTAGCTGGCGGGGTGCCCGGGCGTGGGCAGGAAGGAGAAGAAGCGGGACCGCATCGTGCTGGCGAGGTGGGGGGACCTCTACAGGCTCCTGGGGGAGTCTGAGATTGTCCTCATAGTACTGGATGCGCGCAACCCCCTTGGAACTCTCTCCCGCCGCCTCGCCTCCTGGGCGAGGAGGAAGGCCGACCACTGGGTCCTGGTACTGAACAAGGCCGACCTGGTGCCCCCCGAGGTGGTCTTCGCATGGAGGGGGTATCTCGAGGAGAGGATGGACGCCCCCACGGTGGCCACGAGCGCCACCCAGCGTATGGGCACCCTCCAGCTACGCAGGCTCCTGCGGCGCCTTGCAAGAGACGTTGAGGGCCCCCGGGTGAGGATGCTTGTCGCGGGCGTACCCAAGACGGGCAAGTCTAGCCTGATAAACGTCCTACGGGGCCGCCATAGCGCGTCCACGAGCCTCTACCCGGGGTCCCCGGGCTACACGAGGACGTACACCCTCTACCGCCTGGAGGGCCGCCTCTACGTCTACGACACCCCGGGGACGGCGCCCGACGTTAGCGACGAGCTGGAGAGGCTTGTAAGGATATACCCCCCCGAGAAGCTCCGGGCCCCCGAGAGGGTGGCCGCCCGCATAATAGAGAGGGTCTCCACCCGGTTCCCCCACCACGTCAGGGAGGTCTACAAGGTGGAGGACCCCGGGGACCCCTACCGTGTCCTGGAGGAGATCGCTAGGAGGAGGGGCTGGGTGGAGAAGACCACGGGGGAGCCCCTGCTGGAGCAGGCGGCCCTGGTTGTGATAAGGGACTACTTGAGCGGGAGGCTCCTCTACTACGTGGAGCCCCCCAGGTAAAAGGGGTTTTTCACCCGTAAAAGGGGGGGTTAGGAGACCTCCTCCAGGCTTACTCTTATTCCCTCTAGGAAACGGAGCCTCTTGGGTAT
>JALWDA010000105.1 GCA_027014955.1 Desulfurococcales archaeon
CTATGGAGGAGTCCGGGGTGGACGTCCTCTCCGCTATCCGTAGTCGTAGGAGCCGGAGGGAGTACTCGAGCAGACCCCTCTCCCTGGGGGAGGTGTCTACCCTCCTCTACCACGTCGCCGGGGTGACGGGGAGGGCCTGGTGGGGCGGCCCAAAGAGGGCCTATCCCAGCTCTGGCGCGCTCCAGCCGGTGGAGGTCTACCTGCTCGCCCGCAGGGTAGAGGGGCTTGAACCGGGGCTCTACCACTACAACCCCAGCGGCCACGAGCTCGAGATGCTCAACGGCGATGTGGATCGGCTGGGGAGGGAGCTCTACCACGCGAGCTTGGAGCAGGACCACGTGGCCTCGGCTCCCCTGGTGCTCCTGCTTACCGTGGTGTACCCGCGCACGGCTAGGAAGTACGGGTGGAGGGCCTACCGTTACGTGCACTGGGATGTGGGGTTCGCGGGGCAGAACGTCTACCTGGCCTGCGAGGCCCTTGGCCTGGGGACGGTTGCTGTGGGCGCGTTCAGGGACGAACAGGTCTGCAGGGTCCTGGGGATAGACTGCTTCACGGAGTTCCCCATGCTGCTTTTCCCCGTGGGGCAGCGCGTGTAGGGTTGGGGGAAAACGCTTAGATTTTTAATAATAAAACATACGGATACCCGGGCTTTGCATCGCTGAGATGAGTGGTAAGCTTTATTAGTTATTGCTAGGGGGAATGGGAAAACGGTGGGCGTGATGGAATTCCAATATCAAGGCCTGTGAAGGAGAAACCCTCACTCACACCCGAGTTCTCCCAACCCCAGGCCCCAGAGGGCTCTGGGAGCATACCGCGGGAGACCCTCCTTCTAATAGAGAAGGCCCGCAAACGACTACATAGAATGGCCAGCAACGGCATGTCATGGCACGCGGGCAGCAGCATAAGCGTCTTCAACATCCTCGCCACCCTCCTCACACACTGGGTCCCAGAGGGCGCCGCGAGGGGTATTGACAGGAGGATAGTGCTGAGCAAGGGGCACGCGAGCATAGCGCTCTACGCACTCCTTGCTGAGATGAACCTCATAGAGGAGCCCGAGAAGTCCTTCGCCAAGCCAGGAAGCCCCATACAGCCCCATCCCGAGGCGGGCAAGGTCCCCGGCATACCCGTCTCCACAGGCTCCCTGGGACAGGGGCTAAGCGTCGCCAACGGTATGGCCTTCGCCGCGAGGCTAGATGGCGTGGAGAGGCAGGTTGCCGTGATACTGGGCGACGGGGAGCTGGACGAGGGCCAGGTGTGGGAGGCCGCCGCCACCACCGTGAGCCTTGGCCTGAGCAACGTTATCGCGATCATCGATAAGAACGGGTTCCAGAACACGGGGGAGACCAGCAAGGTCAAGAAGAAGGAGCCCCTCAGCGAGAGGTGGAGGGGCTTCGGCTGGCACGTGATAGAGCTGGACACCCCCAGCATCGAGTCGCTGGCGAGGGCCCTTGCGGCTGCGGAGCTTATTGACAAGCCCGTGGCCATAATCGTGGACACCAGCAGGGAGCTGAGGAAACACTAGGAGGATGATCGTAGACGGGGGAGAAACCCTCTCCTATTTCAACCTTCTCAGCATAGGGGACGCGAATCTAGGGTGGGGTAGCCTTGAGACTCCTAGGGGTAGAGCAGAGGCTGGAGAGCTTCCGCAAGGCCTTCTCCCAAGAGCTGGTTGCCCTCGGGGAGGAGGAGCCCGACCTGGTGGTGCTGGACGCTGACCTCCAGCGCTCTACGGGCACCCGTGCCTTCGCGGAGAGGTTCCCCCAGAGGTTCATAAACGTGGGGATCAGCGAGCAGGATATGGTCTCCACAGCCGCCGGGCTGGCCATCGCGGGCAAGAAGCCCCTGGCGTCCACCTTCGCCGTGTTCCTGCTGAGGGCCTGGGAACAGATACGCAACACTGTGGCGAGGGACCGGCTTAACGTGAAGCTAGTGGGGACACACGCGGGCCTCTCCCCCATAGGTGACGGGGCCTCCCACCAGGCCCTGGAGGACGTCGCTGCCCTCCGGGGGATACCAGGCATTACCATAGTCTCTCCCGCGGACGCTGAGGCCACCAGGGTTCTCCTGAGGGAGCTGGTCAAGAGCCACCGGGGGCCCGCCTACATGAGGCTGGGGAGGGACAACGCCGTCCCCGTCTACACGGGGGAGGAGACACACGCGCTGAGACTGGGGGAGCCCCACGTGGTTGTCGAGGGGGGAGACGTTGTCTTCTTCGCCACGGGGCCCATGGTGGGCGTGGCGGCATTGGCCTCCAAGCTGCTGGGCGATGCAGGGGTTAGGGCGGGTGTCGTGGATGTCCACACCCTCAAGCCCCTGAGTCCAAGGGTGGTCGAGATTGCCCGGGGGGCGTCTCTCGCGGTGAGCCTGGAGGAGCATAACGTCATAGGGGGTCTGGGATCCGCCTTGGCCGAGGCCTTCTCCGCGAAGCCCCGGTCTGTGCCTTCCCTGCTCAGGCTCGGGGTTGTGGAGAGGTTTGGCACCGCCGCGCGGGACTACTGGGAGGTCTTGGAGTTTTTCAGGCTCACGCCCAAATGGGTTGCTAGGAGGGTTCTTGAGGAGGTGAGGGGAGGTAATGGGTCTTAAGCTGGCCTCCAAGGAGCATAGGGAGAAAACCGTCTTCGAGGTCAAGGGAGTTCGTGTGGGCGAGGAGCCCGTTATAATCGCGGGGCCCTGCAGCGTCGAGAGCCGGGAGCAGATGATGACAATCGCGGAGAGGCTGAAGAAAGCGGGGGCCCACATGCTGCGTGGGGGTGCCTTCAAGCCCCGCACCAGCCCCTATAGCTTCCAGGGGCTGGGCGAGAAGGGCCTGGAGCTCCTCAGGGAGGCGGGGGACAGGTTCAACATGCCCGTTGTAACGGAGGCTCTCTCGCCCGAACAGGTGCCGCTCGTCGAGGAATACGCTGACGTGATACAGATAGGTGCCAGGAACATGCAGAACTTCGAGCTGCTCAAGAGAGTCGGCAGGAGCGAGAAGCCCGTTCTCCTGAAGAGGGGCTTCGGCAACACCGTGGACGAGCTGCTCCACGCCGCCGAGTACGTGCTCGCCGGGGGTAACGAGAGGGTCATGCTGGTGGAGAGGGGGATAAGGACCTTCGAGACCTCCACCCGCTTCACCCTCGACGTCTCAGCCGTGCCAGTGGTTAAGGAGAGGAGCCACCTCCCCATACTTGTGGACCCCAGCCACCCCGCTGGCAGAAGGAGCCTGGTCATCCCCCTCGCGAAGGCGGGCATGGCCGCTGGGGCGGATGGGCTCATCGTAGAAGTCCACCCCTGGCCGGAGAAGGCCCTCTCGGACAAGGACCAGCAGCTGACGCCCGAGATGTTCGAGGAGCTTGTGAGGGAGCTCCGTTGGATGAGGCTTATACCCTGACGCGCAGCTGGAAGTCCAGAGTAGTGGTGGACGTGGGTTCCTCGGCCAGGCTAGGCGAGCTCCTGGAGGGGGTTTTCGACAAGGCCCTGCTGGTTTACGATGAGAGGGTGCCCCCCAACCACGTTGAAGGCGTGGCTCTTTCGCTGAGTGAGAAGGTCTCAAGAGTGGCCCTCCTGAGGGTCAGGGGGGGCGAGGAGCTCAAAGGGATAGAGGGTCTCCTCAGGATACTCGGTAGGATGCAGGACGAGGAGCTGACACGGGCCTCCCTGCTGGTGGGCATGGGCGGGGGGAGCCTCCTCGACACCGTGGGGTTCGCCGCCTCCATATACATG
>JALWDA010000106.1 GCA_027014955.1 Desulfurococcales archaeon
GGGGTGGGGGGAGCCTGAAGAGGGGCTCGTCGCCCAGCCGGGCCCATATGCCCATACGTCTAAGCAGGTCCTCCTCCATGCCCGGTTCTCCCGGGGCTCACCGGGCTATGCCCCTCTGCCTGAGGAAATCGAGCACCTCCCGGGTGAACCTCTCCTTCTCGTACAGGTAGGCGGGGTGCCCCGCCCCCTCGTATATGACGAGCTGCGCCCCCTCGCCGAGGAGGCTCCTAAGCTTCTCCATGTCCTCCCTAGGGACAATGGGATCACGGTCACCATATATGATGAGTGTGGGTATGCCCGAGAGCCTCCGTTGCCCCTTCTGGAGCTCAGGGTCGTCGACACCCACGGGGCCTATCAGTATAAGGCCCCTGGCCCCCCACTGGGCCGCCATCCTGAGGGCGACGTGCCCCCCCAGGCTAGCGCCCAGGAAGACGACTTCGCCCGGGCTCCTCCCCCTCTTCTCGAGCACGCCCTCGAGAAAGCCCATGTTGAGCTCCATGTCCCGGGTCCTCTTGCTACACTCGCTCTTCATGCCATAGGGCATGTCAAGGGCCAGGAAGGGTACTTTGGACGAGTCCAGCCTACCCAGGAGACCCACCTCGTCCCAGACCTCGGAGGTAAAGGAGTAGCCATGGAGAAGAACCAGCTCGGGAGGCCCCTCTCCCCCCACGAGGGCCCGGCACTCGTAGTCGCCGTAGGATACCCTCTCCTCACGGATCACCTCTCGCACCCCACTCGGGAACCCCACTGGGATGGGGCGGTGTTAATATCTTTGCCAATCGCTGTTTTTAACTATATAGAGCCCACAGCAGAACCCTCAGGGAGGTACACAAACCCGGGATGAACACTAGCCTACTCCACGACAAGATAACAAGGTGCAGCAAGTGCCCCCGCCTCGCCCTCTACAGGGTGGAGGTGGCCCGTAGGTACGCCCACCTTTACCCGGAAGAAGAGTTCTGGGCCAAGCCCGTGCCCGGATACGGGGACCCCCAAGCAAGGCTGGTCATAGTAGGCCTCGCGCCCGCGGCGAGGGGAGGCAACCGGACGGGCCGCGTTTTCACGGGCGACGAGAGCGGCAATAACCTAGCCCAAGCTCTGTACAGGGTGGGCCTCGCCACTAAACCCACCTCTACGCACAGGGGCGACGGCTTCGAGCTGAGAGGGGCCTACCTAACCGCTGCGGTGAAGTGCGTACCCCCAGAAAACAGGCCCACCCGCTCGGAGGTCGCCAACTGCAGGGAGTTCCTCGTCGAGGAGATAAGGCTGCTGAGGGAGGCGAGGGTCTTCCTCGCCCTGGGCTCCATCGCTTGGGCGAGCCTGGTGGAGAGCATCCCCCGGGCCCTGGGAACGGGTGAGGACTTCATGCCACCCAGGTTCAAGCATGGTCTAGAAGTGGAGCTTGAAACAAAGAGACGGGGGAGGGTGCACCTCCTTGCCTCCTACCACCCCAGCCCCCGTAACGTGAGGACGGGTCTTCTCTCGCTGGGCGAGTTGGAGAGGATTATTAGAAGGGCAGCCCAGCTGGCGGGCCTGGTGTCACCCTGAGTGACCTATAGCCCCATGCTTGTCTCTATGAGAACATTTATTCACCACAATGTCACATATGTAGCAAAACCCGACCCTCGCAGGGGAGCAGAGTTGGGCACCCAGTCTACGCTGGAACTGGAGCCCCAAAGGTGCCCCACCGCAGAGAGGCTCTATGATGCGCTGAGGCACAACCATACCATAAGTCTAGGCCAGTCCACCATAAAGGCGCTCAGAGAGGCCAGGGAAGCCTACCTGGAGGAGACCCGGAGAAGGAACGTCTACGGCTACTGCACGGGCCTGGGGGCCCTGTGGAAGAGCAGGGGGGACTGCGGCCCCAAGTGGGAGCAGCGTATAATCGAGGAGCACGCCAGGGGACGGGGAGAGCCGGTGCCCGCCCTCGTTGCCAGGGCCTTCATGCTATCCCGCATAATACAGGCCTCCCAGGCCCACGCGCCCCTTAGACCCGAGACCCTGGAGAGGCTGGTCCAAGCCTACAACGAGGGCATAACACCCCAGATACCCCGCCATGGTAGCCTGGGGGCCAGTGGGGACCTGGTGCCAACAGCGCATCTGGTGCAGTGCATATACCAGGGCCGGGGATGGGCCACCGAACAAGGCCAGGGCCCGCCCCTGCCCTGCAGCGAGGCCCTCGAGAGGGCTGGTATGGAGCCCCACTACCCCCTGGAGCCCGGCGAGGCCCTGGCCCTGCTGAACAACACATCCTGGTCCACGGGACTGCTCCTCGCCTCATCGCTGCTGATAAGGGAATTCCTAAAAGGCGTGGAGGAGGCCTTCCGCAGAATCACACGCGTGGCTGGCTGCGTGGCCGAGGAGATGGACCGGGAGAACCTGGGGCTCAAAAAGAGCCTAGACCCCCAGGCCGTGGAGGCGTTCTCCCATGCACCCTGCACGTCCACTGAGAGGCTCCAGGACCCCTACAGCATAAGGTGCACCCCCCATGTCCTTTCCCCACTATACGCGCTCCTCCGCCAGGCTGAGGAACTGGTGGAGAGGGAGCTCTGCAGCCCCGGTGAGAACCCCATCGTGCACAAGGACCGCGTCATGCACGGGTGCCACTTCTACGCCGGGGGCCTGGCCGTCTACGCTGATGCCCTCTCCATAGCAGTAGCCCACGCGGTGAACCTCCTGGAGAGGCAGGCCAGCCTACTATTGGATAAGGAGACCACGGGGCTCCCAGAATTCCTCGCGCCCCAGGGAAGCCCCGTGGGCGAGATGATAACCCACTACACGATGGCCGCCCTGGCCGCCCGCTCCAGGCAGCTCGCGGCCCCCGCCAGCGTGCACAGCCTCCCCACAAGCGGGGGGCAGGAGGACATAGTGCCCCAGGCGGGCGAGGCCCTCCTCAAGCTCTACGACCAAGCCATACTCCTGGGCGACGCCCTTGGTCTTCTGGAGAGGCTCATCAAGGCCGCCGAGGAGCTCTCCAGGGGGAATGGGTGAGGAGAAGGCTAGCTTTTTCACCCGCGAGACCAATATAGTATTGCCACTGTACGTAACCGTCTCTAACCCGCGCGGGACTGCGCAACGGTAAGGCCCCGCGCCACTAGCCTTATGGAGGTGACCCGGCCTGACTCAACCCGAGAACTTCCTCACACCCCCCGGTTCTCCCCTCATAAGAGACGTTGAGGACAAGAGGGTCCGGAGCAGCGGGGAGGGCAAAGTCCCCCTCATGGGGGTGCCCTGGGACTGGAACACGACCGGAAGACCCGGGGCCAGGACCGCCCCCAGCGCTCTGAGGTCTCGCCTCTACAGCTTCACCATCCACGCGCCTGGCCTGGGAGGCGACGTTGACTTCGCCTTCAGGGACCTGGGCGACGTCAGGGTCGCCCCCGGGGACCCCCGGCTGACTTACACGCGGATACAGGCTGCGGCTGCCCACGCCTACAAGGCGGGCGCCTCGCCTGCGGTCTTCCTGGGGGGAGACCACAGTATTACACGTTGGACCATAGAGCCCCTCGTGGAGGAGGGGGGCGTGGGGATTATCGTACTTGACGCCCACTATGACATGAGGAGCGTCACGGAGGGTCTCACAAGCGGCTCATGGCTTTGGGACCTCTACAGCCGGCACGGGGACCTTGTGGACGCGCTCGTGATAGGGGTCTCCGACTACTCCAACCCTCCCTATCTTCGGGAGAGGGCCCGCAGGGCGGGCTTCAGGGTGGTCCCCCGCCTGGAGCTGCTGAGGAGGGGCGTGGAAGCCGCCCTGGAGGCTGTTGACGAGTTCCTATCACGGAACAGGGGGGTAGTGTACCTGAGCATTGACGCCGACCACCTCGACGCAAGCGTGGCCCCCGGGGTCAACGCGCCCACCCCCCTGGGCCTCGCGCCCTGGGAGAGCCTCCAGATACTACTGCACATAACAAGCCGTGTCAGGCCACGGGGCATAGACGTGAACGAGGTCGTCCCCCAGCTGGACCCCCAGGGGGTCACGGTGGCTACGGTGGCCAAGCTCCTCCTCTACACGGTGCACAACACGCTGGCAAAGTGGGGTGACGGACGGTGACGGGGCCGAGGAGGGCGGACATCCTGGTCACCAACATAGGGGAGCTCGTGACGTTCAGGGAGGGTCCCCTGGCCCGGGTCGATGAGAAGACCGCGGGCATAGTGCGGGACGCTGCCGTTGCCATAAGGGAGGGCATGATAATAGACGCGGGTCCCCGGGGCGAGGTTGAGCCGAGGTACAGTGCCTACGAGGTCGTTGATGCCGAGGGCATGATGGTCACCCCGGCTTTTCACGACGCCCACACCCACCTCGTGTACGCGGGTTCCCGTGAGGACGAGCTGGAGCTCAAGCTAATGGGTTACACCTACGCCCAGATACTGGAGAGGGGCGGGGGGATACACCGTACCATAAGGATGACCCAGGAGGCCCCCCTGGAGAACCTAGTCTCCCAAGCCCTCCCCATAGCACGGCTCATGCAGAACACGGGCACGGCAACCGTAGAGACCAAGAGCGGATACGCGGTCAACGCGGAGGGCGAGGTAAAGATGCTGGAGGCGGCCCGGGAGGTGGAGAGGATAACCGGCCTGAGGACTGTGAGGACCCTCCTGGCCCACGTGGTTCCCCGCGACTACCCCGGGGACAGGGGGGACTACATTAGACATTTTATAGAGGAGGCCATCCCCCGAGTGACCTCAAGGAAAGGGCTGGCCACCTACTTCGACGTCTTCTGCGACCGGGGAGCCTTCACACTAGAGGAGACCCGCAGGCTCGTCGAGGCGGCGCTGAGACACGGGTTCAGGATAAGGCTCCACGCCGACCAGCTCGAGTACATGGGGTGCTCCCGACTCGCCGCCGAGTACCCTATTGACAGCCTGGACCACTTGGACAGGATGCCCCCGGAGAACGCCCGCCTCCTCGCCGAGAGGGGGACGGCCGCGGTGCTGCTCCCCACTAGCATGGTCTCCATGAGGGATTTCGACGCCCGGCCCCCAGTGGAGGCGATGAGGAAGGAGGGTGTCATAATGGCCCTGGGGAGCGACTTCAACCCCAACAACCAGACCCCCCGGATGGAGCTCGCCCTCGACCTCTCAACGTACCTCTACGGGCTAACCCCGCTGGAGGCCCTGGCTGCGGCCACTGTTAACGCAGCTTACAGTCTTAGGATACACGGCGAGACAGGGAGGATAGCCCCGGGCTACAGGGCAGAGCTGCTGGTGTGGGGGGTGGAGAACCACCGCTGGGTGGGCTATGGCTGGGGGGCTTCTAAGGTGGCCCTGGTGATAAATGGGAACAGAGTATTCGAGGCGGTCTAGGGGCGGCACATACGGGTATTTATTTGTGCCGGGAAAGACAAATAAGGCTGGGAGCCTACTAGGTTTTATAGCGTTTCACGGCTTCGCTGTGTATAGTTTAGAATAATAGTTTTTTCATAGAAGGGGCCGTTGGCCCGAATGGGTTGCGCGATTTGTAGAAGTCAGGGGTCTGGGAGTCATGAGGGTGCAGAGGGCATTATCGCCCCAAATAATTGGACTTATCGTCGTCATCATAATAATTGTGGCGGCGGCCGCCTACTTCGCCACCCGGCCGACGGGGCCCGAGACGATAAAGATAGGGTTCTTCGCCCCCCTGACGGGCCCCGCCTCGGCCGACGGTATAGCCGCGCGCACGGGAGCCGAGATAGCGGTGGAGATTCTAAACGAGAACGGGGGTATCAATGGCAAGAAGGTGGAGCTGGTAGTCTATGACGACCAGCTCAACCCCGACCAGGCCATAGCGGTCTCGCAGAGGATGATACAGCAGGACAAGGTCATAGCGGGTGTTAGCGGTAGCTACAGCGGAACCACCCTAGCCGCCTCAAACGTGTGGAACGACGCGGGCGTCCCCCTGGTGGTGGCCTACGCGGTGCACCCGGACATAACCAAGGGCAAGCCCTATGTCTTCAGGGTCGGTATGCTCGCCGTCACCGAGGGCAGGATAGCGGCCAAGTTCGTAATGGAGGAGCTGGGGGCCAAGAACGTGGCTATACTCAACATCGACAACCCCTTCGGAAACAGCCTGGTTGACAGCTTCAAGAAAACCGCAGGCGATAGGGTCAACGTGGTGTTCGAGGCCAAATTCCCCTTCCCCACCGATGACTTCACCCCCTTCCTGAACCAGATAAAGACCCTCGAGGACCAGGGCAAGCTAGATGTGATACTCTTCGTGGGCTACTACCCCCACGCGGTTGGCGTCAAGCAGGCGCGTGAGCTGGGCATAAAGGCCCCCATCGTGGGCGTAGAGGGCTTCGACTCGCCCAAGTTCATAGAAATCGCCGGACCCGCCTCCGAGGGCGTGTACATAGTCACGGACTTCGACAGGGACAAGCAGACCGACATGGTCAAGGAGTTCATAAAGAGGTACGAGGCGAAGAGGAACATCGCCCCCGACATGGTTGCCGCGAGCAGCTTCGACGCCGTCATGGTCCTGGCGAAGGCCATAGAGAAGGCGGGCAAGTACGATGGAAAGAGCATAGCCGACGCAATACAGTCCACCAAGGACTACGATGGAGTTGCTGGCAAGATATTCTTCTTCACAGAAGACGGCAACGCGGTGAAGGAGATAACAGTCCAGGTCATAAAAGACGGGAAGTTCACCCGGTACAAGACCTATGACGACCCCGAGCTGCTCAAACCCTAGAGCTTGGCATTAGCCCAAACTCCATCATGTGGTTTTTTCACTCTCCTTAACCCGCTTTCCACTCAAGTGTACCAGCTATAAATGTACCAGTGTGCAACCCACTCGAAGATAGTCTAGAGGGGTTCAAAAAGTCAGCCACGCACCACATGACCGTGCCTTTGGGAGTGGAGGCCCCGTGGCGGAAATAATACTGCAGGTTGTCGATGGCCTGGCTATTGGGAGCATATACGCGGGCATTGCCCTCGGGCTCACCCTGGTCTACGGGCTTCTCAGGATACTTCACATAGCCCACGCGGGCGTCTATGTTGTGGGGGCGTATACTGCGTACATGGTCTACAGCGCCACGGGGAGCCCCCTGGCCAGCATGGCCGCGGCAATGGCCTCCTCAGCCCTGCTGGGGTTCCTCATAAACAGGCTCTTCTACAAGCCCCTACTCGACCAGCCCCGTTATGTGCCGCTCATGGTGAGCATTGCCCTCTTCATAGTCATGGAGGAGCTGGTGGCCAACGTCTTCGGCCACTATCCCAAGGGCTTCCACGTGGAGTTCCTTTCCCGGGACATAAGCCTTGCAGGGGCCACGGTTAACACTCGCAAGATAGTAGTGTTCGTCATCGTCCTGGCCGCCACACTCCTGACATGGGCCCTCACGACGAAGACGAGGCTGGGCGTCGCCAGCCAGGCGGCAGCCCAGGACGCGGAGACAGCCATGACCCTGGGGGTCAGGATACCCCTCATTATTGACTTCAACTTCCTCCTGGGCTCGGCCCTCGCCGGTCTGGCGGGGTTCCTCTACGGGTACTACTATGGGGTCATATCGCCCTTCATGGGAGGGGTGGTTGCCTACAAGGGCCTGGTCGTGATAGTACTGGGGGGATTCGGGAGCGTCATGGGCGCCTACCTGGGGGGGATAATACTGGGCCTCGTCGAGCAGGTCATGACTGCACTGTACCCCCACGTACTGCCCCGTGAGGCCTATGCATTCATAGCCCTCATAGCACTGCTGCTCTTCAGGCCATACGGCATCTTCGGGAGGAGGGAGATGGCCTGAATGCCCATACCCGAGTACTACATAACGCTGGCGACCCTCGTGGGCATATACGGCATAGCGGCCCTCGGCCTCAACATAACCATGGGCTGGGCGGGCCAGGTGAACCTTGGCCAGGCGGGGTTCCTGGGCATAGGGGCCATGACAAGCGCAATCCTCACGGCCAAGCTGGGCCTGCCCGTGGGCCTTGGAATCGCTGCTGCGGCCCTGGCAGCCCTGGTGGTGGGGGCCGTGATGGGGCTTGTAAGCATAAGGCTGAGGGAGGACTTCCTCGCAATAACCACCATAGCCTTCAACTTCCTCGTGGTCTACATATTCGAGTACTACGACGTGTTTGGGGGAAGCTACGGGATTAGCAACATCCCCCGACCCAGCATAGGGGGCCACGAGCTCCGGGGGCCGAGCTACATGTTCCTAACCTGGGGCATACTCGCCCTCCTCGTGCTCCTGGCCCTAAGGATACAGCGCTCGTGGATGGGGCTGGCCTTCAACCTGGTCAGGGAAGACGAGAATCTGGCCAGCGCGGTCGGCGTGGATGTAAGGAGGATGAAGGTCCTCGCCTTCGCGGTCGGCGCCATGTACGGCGGGGTCGCTGGCGCCCTTTCGGCTCACTTCAAGGGCTACATAGTCTTCAGTGACTTCGAGTTCCCCTACAGCATAGCAATACTCACAATGAGCATCCTCGGAGGCCTCGACAGCATAGCGGGGGCCATCCTGGGCTCCTTCATCGTGGTGGTCTCGCCCGAGGTTTTCCGCCCCCTGATGCAGTACCGTAGGGTGATGTACGGGGTCCTTATAGTGGTGGTCGTGTTCTTCGCGCCGAGGGGCCTCCTGGGCAAGAACGCCGTAGCCCGGAGGCTCCTCGAAAGGATGATGGCAGGCTACGGCCTGGCACCTAAGGGGAAGAAGAAGGAGGGTGAGGGGGGCTAGCATGCTGAGGCTCGAGAACGTGTCCAAGCACTTCGGCGGCATCAGGGCCCTGGATGGCGTGAGCCTCTCCCTCAGAGAGGGGCGTATAACCGGCATAATAGGCCCCAACGGCGCGGGGAAGACGACCCTCCTACGCGTGATGGCGGGGTTCTACAAGCCCACGCGGGGGAGGGTCTACTACAGGGACAGGGACGTTACCCCCCTGGGCCCCCACGAGAGAGCCCGCCTGGGCATCGCCCTCACCTTCCAGATACCCCGTGCGC
This sequence comes from Desulfurococcales archaeon, assembly GCA_027014955.1. GTDB lineage: Archaea > Thermoproteota > Thermoprotei_A > Sulfolobales > Fervidicoccaceae > JALTXS01. Next base: position 8,906 of record JALWDA010000106.1, read on the forward strand.
CCCCCGAGTTCACGGTGGGGCAGCTGGTCCAGGCGGCTGTGGGCAAGGCAATGTACAGGGGCGCCGCCATGCTAGCTGAGAGGGACCGGGGGGAGGTCTGGGATAGGGTGCACAGGGTCCTGGAGAGGGTGGGTCTCTCAGAGTACGCGGAGAGGGAGGCGAGCCAGCTCCCCCTGGGCCTCCAGAAGAGGCTGGAGCTGGCCCGTGCCCTGGCGCTGGAGCCCCGGGTTCTTCTCCTGGACGAGCCATCGGCTGGGATGAGCCCGGAGGAGGCCCGGGAGCTGGCGGGGCTGGTGAGGGACCTTAACGAGAAGGAGGGCCTCACCATAGCTATTGTGGAGCACAACGTGCCCCTCGCCACGGGGCTCTCCCACTACATGTACGTGCTCCACTATGGGAGGCTCCTCTCAGAGGGGGAGCCGGGGGAGGTGCTGAGGGACCCGAGGGTCATAGAGGCCTACCTGGGTGCGGGCTATGCTAGAGGCTAGGGGTCTGAGGGTCTCCTATGGAAAGATAGTCGCCCTCCGGGGAGTCGACGTCAGTGTTGCCAAGGGGGAATCCGTTTCGGTGGTGGGGCGCAACGGCGCGGGGAAGACAACGCTCCTCAAGACCATAATTGGCCTCGTCAAGCCCTTGGAGGGAAGCGTGGTTTTCGAGGGAAGGGACATAACGGGCCTCCCACCCTGGGACAGGGCCCGGATGGGCATAGGCTACGTTCCGGAGGGGAGAAGGGTATTCCCCTACCTGACCGTGGAGGAGAACCTGGTGGTCGCCGGCTACTCGCTAGACCCCCAGGTTCTTAAAGAGAGGATAGAGTATGTTTACAGCCTGTTCCCCCGGCTGAGGGAGCGGAGGAGCCAGCTGGCCTTCACTCTTAGCGGTGGAGAGGCCCAGATGCTCTCCATAGCCCGGGGCCTCATAATGCGCCCCAAGCTCCTCCTAATGGACGAGCCCAGCCAGGGCCTCGCTCCAATTATCGTGGAGGAGGTTTTCAAGACCATTGCGAGGCTCGTGGAGGAGGGCTACTCGCTACTACTGGTGGAGCAGAACGTGGCCAAGGCCCTCGAGGTGAGCCAGAGGGTCTACGTCCTGGACCAGGGGAGGGTCGTGTACCAGGCCTCCAGCCAGGAGGCCCTGGGAGACCCCGTGTTCAAGGACGCCTACCTTGGGGGGTGAGAGCCCGGAGCAGATGATTCCCTCGCGAGTACCATCCCACGCGCGCGTGTTTTTGAATTGGCGTTTTTCAGGCCTCGGGGGCCCATGGCTGCCCCCGGGTTCGGGGAAGGCCTATATCGAGCGCCTTCCCCATATAATCCAGATACCCTGGTATAGGCTTGGAGGTGGTGTGTCTTGTCCACTCCCGAGAGGTATGAGGGGAGGCCCATAAAGACCCTGATAGACAAGGGCTATTACAAGCCCTGGGAGAGGTACAGGGTCCGCCACATACGTGGCTGGGAGATGCATGTCCGCTCCAAGAGCTGGCAGGTTGAGGGCCCCCTCCGCATGCTCTTCCACGTCCTTGACCCGGAGGTGGCCCGGGAACCGGACAAGCTCATAGTCTATGGGGGCACGGGCAGGGCGGCGCGGAGCTGGGAGGCCTTCGAGAACATAGTGGACACCCTGATGACAATGGAGGCGGACGACACCCTGGTGGTCCAGAGCGGGAAGCCCGTTGCGGTGTTCAAAACCCACCGCATGGCGCCCCGGGTGGTGATAAGCAACGCTATGCTTGTCCCCAAGTGGGCTGACTGGGAGTACTTCCGGGAGCTCGAGAAACGCGGCCTAACCATGTACGGACAGATGACTGCAGGCTGCTGGGCCTACATTGGCACGCAGGGCATACTACAGGGAACCTATGAGACATTCGCCTTCGCCGCCGAGAAGCACTTCCCCGAGGGCAGCCTGGAGGGGAGGCTAGTGCTCACCGCGGGCTTGGGAGAGATGGGGGGAGCCCAGCCCCTCGCCGCCACTATGAACGGGGGCGTTGCCATAGTCGCGGAGGTTGACAAGAGGATGATTGAGAGGAGGCTGAGGCACGGGTACCTGGACACGTGGACGGATAGCATTGACAAGGCCCTGGACATGGCCCTGGAGGCCAAGGAGAAGCGCCGGCCCCTGAGCATAGGTGTTCTGGGCAACGCGGCTGAGATATACAACTACATCCTGGAGCAGGGCATCGTACCCGACCTAGTCACGGACCAGACCCCCGCCCACGACCCCCTCATATACATCCCCCTGGGCTACAGCGTGGAGGAGGCGGCCGAGCTGAGGGAGAAGAACCCCGAGCGCTACAAGAGGGAGAGCCTCGAGACCATGAAGCAGCACGTGAGGGCCATGGTCGAGTTCAAGCGGAGGGGCGCCGTGGTGTTCGAGTATGGTAACAACATACGGAAAATGACCTACGAGGCCGGTTACAAGGACGCCTTCGAGTTCCCCGGCTTCGTCCAGGCCTACATAAGGCCCATGTTCGCGGAGGGAAGGGGCCCCTTCCGCTACACGAGCCTGGTGGGCGAGGAGAAGGATATCTACCGCCTCGATGACGAGATAATGGCCACTTTCAGGGACAACCAGAGGCTCGTGAGGTGGATAGAGAAGGCGAGGAAGCATGTCAAGTTCCAGGGGCTCCCCGCCAGGGTCGTGTGGCTGGGCTATGGGGAGCGGGCTCGGTTCGGGAAGATTATGAACAGCCTCATAAGACTGGGAGAGATAGGCCCCATGTGGATAGGCAGGGACCACCTG
>JALWDA010000107.1 GCA_027014955.1 Desulfurococcales archaeon
TCTCTCTCCCCACCCCCTCCCGCACGTAGACCCGGGACCTCCTCATGCCCTCGCGCACCAGCTCCCACTGGAGCCTGTAAAGCACGTCCCCTCCCCCCGAGAGGAGCCTGTGGAAACAGCTCCACTCACCCGTGTGGCACGAGGGGCCCCGGGGAACAGCCACGTAGACCAGGGAGTCCCCGTCGCAGTCCACCAGCACCTCCAGAACCTCGAGCACGTTACCACTAGTCTCGCCCTTCATCCACAGCCTCCCCCGGCTCCGCGAGTAGAACCAGGCCCTCCCCGTCTCCAGCGTCCGCTCGACCGCCTCCCTGTTGGCATAGGCCTGCATAAGCACCTCCCCATTAACGGCGCTCACCACCGTCACGGGGAGGAGGCCCCCGCAGGGATAATTGAGCGCCTCCAACCCAGCCCTGGCTCTTATGCGAAGCCCCGTCGAGGACAAGCGTATCACCTGGAGAAGCATAGTGAACCCTGCAAGAGGACACCGTACAGCCGAGTGTGTGGTGCAGGCGATGCTAAAAAGCCTTGCGTCCCCTAGCCGACATCAAGGCGCCGGGACTCCACCAGGGCGATGGCCCTCCCCATGTCCGTGAGCCTGTAGCGTCCCCTCTTCCTCACCAGGAGGCCCCACCTCCTGAGGCTGGAGAGCCTGTTCCTCACGGTCTTGGGCTTCACGTTGAGCATGAGGGCAATCTCGTCGGACTCTATGTTCTCCTTGTAGAGGAGAGCCTGCAGTATCCTCCGGTCCAGCCCCACCATCCTGACCCCCGAGCGATCCCAGGGAAGGGATAGGGGGGAGCCCCGCATCTCCGTCCTCAGCGTGTAGCCCCTGCCCAGAAGGTCCAGCACCCACTTGACGAGCAGGACCGGTCCCACTGGCCCCCGGGCGCTGAGGACAAGTTCCTTGCCCTCGCACATCCTCAGCGACTCGAGCACCGTGGCGGTGTCCTCATAGAGGCTCCCGGCGTCCAGCCTGATTAGGTGGACCACCCCCCTCCCCCGGGAAGTGCAGTGGGTCCTAACAGCCTCATAGGCCTCCACAACGCTGTCAACCAGCTCCTCCACGTAGAGCACCACAACGTCCTCGCTCCTAGACCCCAGGCTCTCCAGCTCCCCCACCACGGGGTCGGGGGAATAGCCAAGCCCCATAAGGA
>JALWDA010000108.1 GCA_027014955.1 Desulfurococcales archaeon
TAATAAGGGTGGATGCATCAAGCGACGCAATGAACGTGTCACCTTCCAGGGGGTGCACCCACCTTACAGGTGAGTCGAGTTCGAGACGCGCCTCCTCGACGAACCTTGCCCCTTCCCCGCGGGCCTCGAGGAGCCCCAGGGCCACAGTTTCTCCCCTCCAAAGCGCCAGTCTCCAAGTGCCCTCACTCTCGGGAACCAGGACGGAAACGCCGTCCCAAGGCCCCGGGGAGAGCAAAACCGCCTCGGGGGGAAAAAGGACCTCCACTATACCACTCTTGCCCGTAACGACCCTACCGCTCTCTCCCCTGGGAGAGGACAGGTAGACCAATGACCCCTTCCCTGTCAACACTAGGAGGCCCCCCTCGGGCCCGTGGGGAGGCAGGAGCCGGGCCTCTTCAACAATTGTGTCCCCGGGGGGCACCACTGCCCTGAACATGTGGTTAGCCTCATCCACCCTGCCTGTAAGCAGGGCCACCGCGTACCAGGCGGGGTCCTCCAACACATATAATACCTTCCTTTCAGCATCCCAGAAGCCCAGTGGGCTCCAGAGCAGGGGAGCCTCCAGTGGGTGCTCGTATCGTGCTTCCTGGCTCCCCACATCACCAGGGCCCATGGGTGCTAGGACCAGGGTCTTTTCAAGGCTTATCCGCATGACAGTTTGGTAGTACTCCCCATTATTCTTGTATTCCACGCTAATCCAGGGCTGTACTAGCCTGGCCCCCCGGACAACCAGTCCTCCAGTCAGGCCCCCTGGTGTGCCTGGGGGTGAGGATGTGGGACTGGTTCGCTTGGTTGTCTCCTGACTGGGGGGAGCCTCCGTGCGGCTAGATGATTCTATTGGAGGGGGTAGCTTTGCTTCTTCCTTTGCTACACTTTGTGCAGTATCATCGGCCTTTGGCACATCCGAGGAAAGGCTGGGTTCCTGGGGCTCCGTGGAAATGCCTTGCCTGATGGGAGCTATCGTGAGGATTACTGTAGCCAGTACCATGAGGAAGAGAAGAGCAAGAACCCCTGGACCAGGGCGGTTCACCTGGTCTCCTCCCCCTTCCTGGCTGAGTGTGTTGCCAGGAGCAGACCCGTTGATAGGAGAAGGGTGTAGACAATGTAGGTGAAGGGCGTGGACCAGTGGGGAAGAACCCTGATCACATCCCCCTCCACCCTCACCAGGTGGCCCAGGAGGGTGCTCTCCCCCTCACGTGTAAGAGGGGGGCTTATGGGGTTCTCCGCGGGGGGGTTGAAGTCCGCCTTCCCACCACTGGAGAACTCGAGCAACATGATACGCCCCTCGGCGTCGGTTTCCACACCCACCACTCTCTCATAGCCCCCCTGTAAGAGGGGGACTGCTGCTATGAGCCCAAGTACTACGCCAAGAAGGGCTATAACGAGGGGGAGGGCCCTGGGGAGCCTTAGGCCGCCCCGGGCTAATGCTAGGGCAAGGAGTATCCCCCAGGTCATGAGAAGGAGTATCCGGGGGCCAAGCAGAGCCCCTCCTGCTCCTCCTCCGGTGAACTGTCCTATGGCCTGGGTGGTAGGGTGGAGGCTCTCCAGCACCCGGCTGGCCAGGAAGCTCATGGGGACCATGGCGTAGGAGGCTATAGCGTAGCTGGCTGCCACCTGGGCCCTCTTCTCGGGGTCGCTTATGCTGTTCTTTAGGGGGAAGTAGAGCAGGTAGGCGAGGAAGAGCAGGAGCACCGCGGTCTCCTTAGGGTCCCAGTTCCAGGGAGTGCCCCAGGACTCGCTCGCCCACGCGCTCCCGGTTGCGAGGGTCGCAGCCCCGTAGAGGAGGCCCACCTTCACGAAGGCGTCCGCGTACCTCGTGTAACGGGGGTCTCCCCTGAGGAGGTAGAGTAGGCTCGAAACCAGTGCGCCCCCCAGGACAGCATAGGTTGACACCGCTATGGGGACGTGGAGGTATATGTTCCTATAGGCCAGGGGCGTGCCTAGCGTGACCTTGACGGGGAAGGGTCCCTTGAAGAGGGCGTAGGTTGCTATGGCCAGGTCCACTGCGAGTATTCCGAGCAATGCTAGAGCCAGCTTCCTATCCTTGCTTCCCATGCACTAACCCCTCCCTCCTACGGCCTCGCTGGTATTTCTGAAGAGGGGATTTTATAAAGGCCTTGCCCAGACAATTACGGCCCGGGTAGAGCAGTAGTATGGAGGGAACCAGAATGGAGGAGGAGCGTCGTCTAGGGGAGTCTGTGGAGGACGAGGAGCTGCCCCTAGCCAGCACTAGGCACATTTGGTTCGAGTACGACAACCAGAACGACATCCTCTACATAAACTTCGGAACCGACCTGGAGGACGCGGATGACGAAAGGCTCCTGGAGAACGACATCGTGCTCAGGATAAAGAACGGCAGGGTCGTCAGCATGACCGTTTTTGACTTTTCCAAGAAGATACAGAGGGACATACTCTAAACAGGGTTGCACTAACCAGGCTTTTACGGCGCCTGGGTTTTTGTTTTGGATGATTTTGGCGAAAAATTCATAAAGAATGAAAACAACCCACACAACGAGCCCCCTGCCCAAAGCAGAATTAAGGGAACCGCCATGGGCAGGGCCAAGCTAATCATCCCCCTACTACTCATCATAATTCTCATAATAATAGCCTCCAACGCGGGGAAACAAGAATCCCCCGAGAGACAACCCCCGCCAGCAGAGACCACAAGCCCCCAGCCCGGGGCAGGTACAAGCCCACAGCCGCAGGCAACGGTAAGCCCCGCGCCCGTCGAGACGGTGGCTATGATTAGCGGTGTGGAGCTTCTTACAGCGGGATTCTCAGAGAACGCCCTATTCTACGCCGCTACGGAAACGGTCAGGGGAGAGGGTGGGGCGAACTACACCCGGCTCACCGTGGGCGTCCTAGACCTGGCCACCGGGAGGATAGCCGCCAGCGCTATGGTGGAGGAAATCCCCCTGGGCACCCAGGGTATAGCGGGGGAGGCCTGCGAGTTCCGGGGGCTAGTCTCTGAGAAAACCGGGGGCTCCCGCATAAGGATACTCGGATATGATGGTAGGTACGCCTACTTTGCACGCGAGTGCCCACCCCGCCACCCCTACCCTGGAACCCTCTATGCCCTCGACGTGGTGGAGGGGAGGCTCATCGAGACCAACATAACCGTCCAAGGGGCGATGGCTTTTAGAAATGGCGTGGCCTACCTCCTGGGCCCACCCGCCATGGCGGTTGACCTCAATAGCGGCAGGGTCCTCTGGAACCACAGCTACGAACACACTTATGTGTTCAACGAGTCTAACAGGCTCTTCACAGGCAATCCCCTAGGGGCCTGGTTCTACAAGAATGGGCTCGTAGCGGTGCTATTCGACTTTGATACCAGCCCCGACCTGACGCGTGACCTCTTCGTCTACTGCATCTACAAGGCAGGCGAGGAAGGGGTGGAGATTAGGTGCTTCGAACGAGTGCATGAGAGGGACCACCAGGACCTTAAGCGACACGCGGTGGCCCGGTTCACGGAAAACGGCAGGCTCTACGTGCTCCTCGCCCACTCCGCCCACCCCGGCCAGCCGGGGGGAGGGCACGCGTACCTGGACATCTTCGACCTAAGCCAGGGCATTGAGAAGGTGGCGAGCCTCGAGCTGGCCCGGGGCGAGCTCTTCTTCCGCGAGCGGGGCCCCCGGCTCTATGCGGATAACGGG
>JALWDA010000109.1 GCA_027014955.1 Desulfurococcales archaeon
GAGCTTAGCGGCAGCAGCGCTGAGCCTCACAGTCCTCCTCTCCCAGTTCGCCGAGCTGGCCCGCGGCATGCCCCTGACCCCCTCCAAGGCCCTCGTGCTGGCAGCGCTGACGTTGACGGGCCTCGTCTCGAGCCACATCTCTGCCGCGGGCGTGGCCAGCATGCTACTCTACCATGCCCGGGGGGTAAGAGATGGGCCATGACCCCCCGGGTAAGCCCTGGGCCTGCAATTGTCCCCTCTGCAGGGTCCTCATACACCCCCTGCTGCCCGGTTTTTACCAGGGGGAACAGGGGGGTGAGAGCGAGACACTAGTGGGAGGTGAAACAGGATTGTCAGAGGAGAACGGGAAGGGACCCGGCGTTGAGAGCGAGGTCAAGGAGCTGAAGGAGCTAGTCACGGCGCTTCGTGAGAGCATAATGGAGCTCAAGGCAGCGCTAAGTGACGCCTCCAACCCCTTCCTCGACACGGGTCAGCGGCCCACGCCCAACCACAAAGCGGGAAACGAGGCAGCGCAACGCGTGACCCCAGCGGGCGAGGAGCATCAGGTGGCGGGGGAGAGCGGTGAGAGGCCCCCCGGCGAGGAAACCGTGGCTTCTGCACCCCGTGTGGTGAAGCTGGAGCCCCACCGCCAGGCCAGTGGAGCTGAGGCCCTGCATGACGAGGAGAGGATGCTGGTCCCCCTCTCCGCGTCCAGCGCTATACATGGGAAGGAGGAGAGGGAGGGCCCCTTGCCCCGGGGCGTGGAAGAGCTGGCGCGCGCCGCTGGGGCCCTGGCGATGGAAGAGCGAAGGAGGGAGACAGCCGCCCAGCGGGCGGTGGCTCCTGTTGCCGACCTTAAGAGGACGCTTAGGATACTACGGGTCATGTATCGGCTGGCGCAGAGGCTCCCGGGAGAGAGCTTGGAGCACTATATTGAGCTGCTCCGCACCCTGGGCCTTGTTGATGATAGGACTGCGAGGACTGTGGAGATACTGAAGAGCCTGGTTGAGGTCAGCGCACGGGAGGGCCTTAGCCCCGAGGACCACATCATAGCCCTGTACAGCCTGGCAAAGATGCTTGGAGTGGAGGACAGGGAGCTCGAGGAAGAGGTTGCCATGATAATGGTTGAGAAGCTGAAGAAGAGCGACAGGGAGGGGGAAG
>JALWDA010000110.1 GCA_027014955.1 Desulfurococcales archaeon
CCGAGAGTAAAAGGAGAGTGACGTGAACGACCGCGAAGTACGCATCCGGTTCCGAATCGACAGCGACACCCGCGAACTCGTCGTCACGGAAAAAGAGATTCAAAAACTCGGCGGTGCGGTTTCCGGCGCGAAGAAACAGACCGGACTGCTCGGCGACTCGCTGAAAAAGATTGCCGGGCTCGCCGGCGGCATCTACGGTCTGAAAGCTGCTTTCGATGCTGTCTTCAAGCGCGGGTTTGAATACAACAGCCAGCTCGAGAAGAGTATCCAGGGGCTGACGGCGCTGACCGTCGCCACCAGCGAAAACACCACTTCTACCGGCCGGGCGATCACACTGCAGGAGAAATATGCGCTCGCGCAGCGCGAAGCCGCCGAAACCGCCGCGAAACTGCAGCAGATCAACGCTCGCACCCCGCATACGCTCAACGAAACGAACCAGATTTACAAAGCGATGTACGTCTCGATGAAGAACGCCGGCGCGAGCACGGACGATATGGTGCGCCTGACCGAAAAGATCTCCATCGCCGCCGGTGCCGCCGGCATCGAGTTCAATTCGCTGCTCGCCGGGGTGGACGGACTGGCGTCGGGTACGGTGCTCGCCAATTCGGATCTCGGACGTTTCCTTGCCTCGATCGGACTCTCGAACGAAGCGTTGAAGCAGACCGACGACATCGTGGGGCTGCTCAACGAAAAGCTCGCCGACTTCGAAGCCGCGGACACCATGGAAGTGGCGATTTCGAATCTGGAAAATGCCTGGGACGGTCTCGCAGGAGCGATCACGGAAGACGTTTTCGCCGACGGCAAGCAGGCGATCAACGACTTTTCGACGATGCTCAACGACAACCGTGACGATATCGTCGAATTCGGCAAGGACGCGATCGACGGCGTGACGATCGTCTCCAACGGATTTCAATCGATCTACGAAATGGCGAAACTCGGCTATCTCGAAATCGGCGCGGAGTTTTCCGGCGAGATAGAAGAGACGCTCAACGGCGTGATCGGCATCTTCGAAGACGCTTACAACTCCATCGCGGATACCTGGCTCGGCGAGCAGCTCGGCTATGAGCATACCGCGTTCGACCGCATCTCCGTCGGCGCGAAGGATTTTCGCGACGAGATCGACGATACGAAGCGAAAGAT
>JALWDA010000111.1 GCA_027014955.1 Desulfurococcales archaeon
GCTCTGAGCCCACGGGGCCTGAAGTAGAGGAACCCCTCGGGGGCTCTGAGGGGCCTCCCCACGCCCCCGTAGTCGGGGGCGAAGTCAAGGACCCTAATGGTGCCTGGCCTCGCTATATGGGTGAGGGAGTGTAGTATCTTCTCAGTGAGTTCGGTCTTCCCCGAGCCCGTCTCGCCCAGTATTAGCATCCTAAACGAGCCCGGCTCTCCGTAGGACCCTGAGCGCCGTGTAGCCAATGAAGGTCCCCACCCCTGTGCTCGCTAGCCATATGAGCCATATTGGGACCAGGCTGGCCTTCCACTTCTCGAAGTCCCCCACTAGGGGGGCGAAGAGGTAGAGGGCTAGGAGGAACCCCAACACTGCCGTCCCCAGGGGCTCTGCGAGGGCGGCGTGGGTGGGGTCCCTCCCCCTCTTCTTAAGGAGAATGGCGACAATGCCCACTATAAGTGCGCCGGGTATACCCCCGGGGATCGAGTATATTGTGCCCAGGCCGAGCATCATCCTTATCAAGCCTATTGCCAGGGCCATCCCGCCTGCCCACAGTGGGCCCAGGGTCACCCCAGCTATTGCGTTGACCATGTGCTGCCAGGGGAATGCTTTGGTGGGCCCAATGGGTATGTGTATCGGGGAGAGGGCGACGGCGAGGGCCATTAGGGTTACCGCGAGGGCGAACTTCCTCTCCCAGCCCCACTTCTCCGCGAGGACCTCGCCCCACTTCAAAGCACTTCACCCAATAACCGGGTTATAGCATTTGGCGTTGCCCAAAGATGTTCCCGGGTCAACACTATTATTCCGTGAACTTAATTAAAAACACCCTCATAATAACCAGGTAATGAGGTGAAAGGTCCTGGACCAGATAAGGATAACGATAACGCCACCCCCCCATCACACGGGCCCCAACCCCACCAGCCTGGCGGCCCAGCTCGCCTCAAGGGGCATAAACGTGCTAAACGCCCCGGAGAACCCCGACGCCCAAATAGAGTGGAGCAGCGGGAGAGACAGCGTCGAGCCCGTCATAAGAATGGCAAGCCCCATCGCCAGGGCATCCCTCACACTAGAGCCCCCCCACAGGACGCGGCTTCTGGTAGGCAACACACGGGTCGAGCTGGCTCTCAGCTCAGAATGCACGCTGG
>JALWDA010000112.1 GCA_027014955.1 Desulfurococcales archaeon
ATCCTTGACAATACCCTCCTAACGCCTTCTAAACTGATATAATCCCTACAACTTCCTTATCCATGCCTAAGGTGCAATAGTTTGGCCGATGAAGGTGTGGAGCGCTCGCTAGCCGGGGGCTCGTGGCTTTTCCTCTCAAACATTGTAAACTCCCTCTTCGGCCTCGCCTTCTGGATGGTTATAGTGAGGCTGGTGGGCACCGATGCCGTGGGTATAGCGGGTGCTGTGGTCAGTGCGGGGGGTGTGGCCAGCATTCTCGCCTCTGCTGGGCTAGGCGTGGCCATAGCCAGGGAGGTCGCCGCGCATGGCGGTGAGGCAGTGGGGCTCTCCCTCGTGGTCGGCCTAATGATGGGCGGGGTGGGTATGCTCCTCGGTTTGTTGCTGGGGAGTGGTCTAGGGTTCGGAGTCTCCGGACTATGGAGCGGGGCTTTCGCCTTCCTGGGAGTACTGTCCCAGGCCCTGCTAGGCGTACTGATGGGCCTGGAGCGCTTCCGCGCCCTGTTCCTGATAGGGTTTATGGGCAACCTCATGAGGCTTGTCCTCGGCATTGGATTAGCGGTCATGGGACTGGGGGTACTGGCCCCGATATTCGGTTATCTGACCCTCCCCCTTGTGGGGATTATTATTGGTCTAATGGTTGTCTTTAGAAGCTTGAAGAAACTTCGGGCTGAATGGGGAAAGGTAGGCTCCTTCATAAGCCTGGTCGCCTCCAACTATCCCTTCGTGCTGGGAGGGCAGATTCTCTACATGCTGGGAGTGTACGCCTTCGCCCTAGTCTCGGGAGAGGCCCTCGCCACCGGAGTCCTCTACATAAGCATGACAATCACAATGGCCCTCGCAGCCGTGCCCGGCTCCATTTTAAGTGCAAGCCTGCCCATCGCAACCCGGAGGGGAAAGGACCCCTTCTCAGACCTACTCAGACTAGGCCTAGCGCTTCTAGCTCCCCTTTCAGCGGGCGTCATAGTGGCCCCGAGTCACGTGTTAGAGTTACTCAACCCCGAGCTCGTTGAAGGAGGGCCCGTGCTGATATTACTAGTCATATCCCTTGCCCCTTTCACGATCCTTATGGGCGTTATAATGAGGCTAAACAAGATTGGAGCCCGAGGCAAGCTAGCCATGTTAGGCATGGCT
>JALWDA010000113.1 GCA_027014955.1 Desulfurococcales archaeon
GGCGTCGATTATGGTGAAGTAGTACTTTTTGGTCTCGAACTTCATGAAGGCCAGGTCTATGGTGACTCCTCTCTCCCTCTCCTCCTTTAGCCTGTCAAGGAGCCAGGCGAACTTGAACGACTCCTTGCCCTTCTGCTTCGCCTGCTCCTCTAGCTCGGCCATCTTCTTGGGGTCAATGAACCCCAGCCTGTAGAGTATGTGGCCCACCAGGGTGCTCTTACCGTGGTCCACGTGTCCTATTATTACCAGGTTCAAGTGGGGCTTCTCGCTCATTGGGTACCACACTCCTTCCAGTACACAACCTGGGGCTTAATATGCCTCCTGGGAAGGGTAATCTACGCCCACCCGCTTGGGTGGGGCGGGCTAATTAACATTACCGCCCAAGAGGACATATTAAACTTTTTCAGGCTACGAAGGGTGAGAAGAAGGTGGGAGGAAACCCGTTATCTGCTGCTAAGGGCGATACGCTCGATCTCCTCCTTACGCGACATCGCGTAGCTCCTCGTATCTCCCTGGGCAGCCGCCATTATCTCCTCCGCAAGGCACTCTTCTATGGGCTTGGGGTTGTTGAAGGCACAGTTGCGGGCCCCTTCGGTAAGGTGCCTGAGGGCCAGGTCCACCCTCCGGAGGGGCGCCACGTCGACCGCCACATGGTAGATTATGCCGCCGTACATTATCCTCGTGGTCTCCTCCCGGGGGGCTGCGTTCTCGATTGCCCTAACGAGGACCTGGATGGGGTTCTCTCCCGTTTGTAGGTATATTATGTCAAAGGCCTTCTTCACAATGTTGTACGCAAGGTGCTTCTTACCCATGTTGCGCCCAGGGCGCATGAGCTTGTTCATCAGCCTCTCGACTATGGGCACCTGGCCCTTGCCGAACCTTCTATGCTCGTGCCTCCCCCCCGTGTGGGGTACTATGACTGGCCTCAGGCTTATGTACTTCTTTAGGCTGGGGTCCCTGACCTCAACGTTCTCGTAGCTCCACTTGTTGAACAACTTTATCTCAACGGGCATTATGCTCTCTTCACGTAGCTCGACCATGGCGACCATCCCGGCTACTATAAGTGATTCCTATGCCCTAGGCTGGGCGGAGGGAAATCCTTGGAGGCATCCTACATGCTTTTTCCACTTTAGAGGGATTATAAAGTTGACAGGCTACTCAGTGTCGTAGTCCCTCTGCTCCTCTAGCTGCTGTCTCGCCAGCTCCCTCTTCACGTATATGGGGCGGCCTGATATATAGGCTAGGAACACGGCATGGCTGGGTATCATCCTCCTCTCGACCCTCATCTTACCGTTGGAGAAAATCACCCTCGCGGTGAAGAGCATGGTGTTGTCATCAAGCTCGTCTATCACAACATAGGCAAGGTCATCGGTTAGCACGTTTTTAAGGTCATCGTGGCTCACGAGGAGGTCGAATATGCTCTCCCTGTCACTCCCTATTACGTTCTCAATGGAGATGTCCACGCCCTGGTAGCTGTTTATTGCCTCAACGATCTCGAAGGGGACATAGTATAGAGTAAGGTCAAGCCCGTCCTCCAGGTGGAGGACAATGACGGGTACGTTGGGGTTTCCTGGGGCCACGAAAGCGTCTATGCTGAGCACACGCGCGTAGTCGCTGCCCAGGTCGGAAGCAGGAGGGGTCTCCACGAGAACACCACCAGCTGGTAGAGAGGGGCCTCAATTCATTCCAAGAAAGCCGTGGGTTAATAGTTCTTTGTACTGATGAGAATGCTTCATCGTATGGGTTTCTGCTTCTTGCCCAGGAGAAGGGCTTTTAGGGAAACACCGTTTACAGTTACCACCTTGTACCTCACACCGGGTATGTCTCCCATAGACCGACCCTTGGGGCCTCCAATGCCCTCTATAAGCACTTCATCGTGCTCGTCAATCATGTTAAGTCCACCGTCTCCTGGGACGAAGGCTGTCACAACCTTGCCGTTCTTCACCAGCTGTACCCTGACGCACTTCCTGACCGCCGAGTTGGGCTGCCTTGCCTCTACACCAACCTTCTCCAGCACTATGCCCCTTGCCATTGGAGCGCCCTCGAGGGGGTCGGTCTTCTCCTTCAGCTTCAGCATCTTCCTCTTGAACTCCTGCTGGCTCCACTTGAACTTCATCCTCTTCCTTCTCAAGTTCCTGGCCGCGTAGAGGCCCATGGGAGACTTCTTGCCTGTCATGACCCCTTCCCTCTCTCTTACCACTACCTGTGTGGCGTGAATGGGGTTAATAATTCTTGGTCGTGCAACCCTTGTGGGAGGAGGCTAGAGGGGGCCTATTTTATAACCACGTTATCCACATCAAAGTACCTTTTAAGGAGAATCCGTGCACGGGCAACGTTCTTTCCGTTCTTCCCGATGGCAGTTCCCTTGTCCTTGCTATCGACGTGTATGTAAACCGTGGTCTTGTTACCCGTCCTCGCAGTCCGGACCTGTTTAACTCTCGCTGGAGAGACGGCGTTACGGGCCATGTCCTCAATGGTCTCGCCCTCCGCCACGACCTCTATGTCCCTCCCCATGATCTTCTTCAGCTTCCGTATATTGGAGCCCTTCCTTCCAACAGCCCTGCCCACATCACCCTTGCCCACGACGAATATTATCCTGTTGTACTCATCGTCGATAACGCAGTCCTTCACCGTCGCACCCGTTATGTCCTGGAAGAGAGCCATGTACCTTAGCTCGTCGGGTGTTAGTCTCCTTTCAGGCAAACATATCCCCTCCACCACGATATACTGTCGAGAGCACCCTCTCTAGGACAGGGCTTCACCCAACCGGTATACCGGAGTCACATACCCACTCTCCTTAACCCTTGACCAGTGCGTCAGGGGGACGGGGGCTATAATTGCTATCCGGACTCCTCGGCGAAATCCAAGAGGTTCGAATCCCCAGCATCTAGCACGGCGAGCGCCTGAATAGGGAAGGGCTTGCCCAGGACAGTGCCCAGCTCTATGCTTGTGCCGTTGAACTCCACCACTGGTATGCCGGAGAGGCTGGCGTATCTATTGATGTCCTCCTTTACGGAGGGGTCTGCGTTGGAGGCTATTATGACCATCTTAGCCCGGCCTAGTTTGAGGTTCCTTATGGTTGACTTTGTGCCAAGCTCTAGCTTTCCGGTCCTGTAGGCGGTCCTCAGCTCCTGCTCCAGTCCAGGCATCCTTCATCCACCCTCTGGGCCACTACACGCGTTGTTACTCGGAGGGCGTGTAATGCTTGTTCGATGCGCCAATCACGTTTTTGTGGGTCATGGGTTTTTATTGATATAGCTTCAGGCCTCCCCCTCTCCCGGGCCGCTTGGCGGATTCTTCATCATACCCCTAGCATCTACGTACACGTCCACCATGCCCGTGCCCACTGGGACTATCTGTCCAACGATAACGTTCTCCGTAACGCCCTTCAGAAGGTCCTCTCTCCCCTCCACGCTGGCGTCGAATAGGTGCTTGGTGGTCATCTCGAACGCAGCCCGGGCCAGCACGCTTTCCTTCTCACCCGTGACTCCGTGTCTACCTATTTGCCTAACCCTGCCCGTGTGGGTCATTATATCAGCAACCAGGTAGACGTGCCTTATGTCCACGTCGAGGCCCTGGTTCTGGAGGACGTTCATAATCTCGTTGACTATAGCCTGTCTCGCCGCCTCTATACCGAGCACGTTCTCGATCTCGCTTATGTTGTTGGTCGTGGTACGGGTGGGGTCAACTCCCTTCACTTTGAGGACCTGGGCAAGGTTTGAGCCATCTGTGATTATCACGTACTCTTCCCCGTTCTCTGTCTGACGGGTCTGTATTATTGCCCTCTTTATCCCGCTTATCCCCTTGAGCTTCGCGTTGGTTATCCTCTCCTTTTTCCGTGTAATGTAGGAGAGGTCCCCCTCCTCCTTGAGCTCCACCAAAATGGTGTACTCATCCTCCAGGCTCACGTTGCCTATGTTCATCTTCTTTATAACATTGACAACATCCTGAGGCGTGACCCCCTTGTCCTCAAGCATCTCCGGGTCCAGGACCACCCTAATGGAGTTCGTGTAGAGGTCCGCTATTATCTCGCTTGCCACGTTCTCTATCCGGGTGTGCTCTATCTTCTTGGCGACCTCCATAGCCTTCTCCTTGTCATGCCGGTGCTTCTCGTCGAGGTAGACCTCCATCATGGGGGTAGAGGGGGTCTTGCGGGCGTCGACAATCTCTATCAGCCGGGGGAGGCCCAGGGTGACGTTGAGCTCACGCACGCCTGCATAGTGGAAGGTCCTGAGGGTCATCTGGGTTCCGGGCTCGCCTATGGACTGTGCAGCCACTATCCCAACAGGCTCACCGGGGTCCACGAGCCTGCTTTCATATTCCCTCACGGTAAGCTCTACTATTTCCTCGATCTTCTTCTTATCTAACTTGGACCTGTACTCCTCAAGTTTCTCCACAAGCTCCTGGACAATCCTCTCGGGAAGTCTCCCCCCAGCCTTCTCCCGGACTATCTTCTCCACATCGAGCTTCGAGCCAGTCTTCTTACCCATACGCACCACCCCTACAGCTCATGGCCGATGACACGCTCTATTATGCGGTCAACGTTAACAGGCTTACCATGGTCACTGCGGGCAGGGTCCACCTGGTCCTCGCCATAGGAGAACTGGACGACCGTCCCGTCAGGGAGTGTGGCCTTACCATCGTACTCGACCCTTATGTCCATGAGGGCGTTTATCAGCCTCCTCTGCATGTAGCCGCTCTGGCTGGTCCTCACAGCCGTGTCTACGAGGCCCTCCCTACCACCGGCCGCGTGGAAGAACAGCTCCACGGGAGACAAGCCGGTTCTGAAACTGCTGTAAACGAAGCCCCGGGCGGCTGGCATAAGGTCCCCCGGCTTGAAGTGGGGAAGCGGTCTCCCCCTGTAGCCCCTGTTTATCCTCTCCCCCCTAACGCTCTGCTGCCCGAGGGCCGCGCTCATTTGGGTGAGGTTGAGTATGTTACCCCTTGCCCCAGTACGCGCCATTATGAGGGCGTTGTTGAAGATGTCCAGGTACTCTGCCGCGACCTCGCCTGCCTGGTCCCTGGCCCTGCTGAGCCTCTCCATTATTTTGGTCTCGAGGGTTTCTTCGGGGGTCATGCCGGGGAGGGGTTCGAGCTCGCCCTTGCGGTAGGCTTCTATTAGCTGGGCCACGTCCTTCTCGGCCTCTCTTAGTATCTCCCTTATCCTCTCCTCGGCCTCGGGGGGTATCTCCACGTCGTCGAGGCTCATGGTGAACCCGTGCTTCTCTATGTACCTTATGAACATCCTGAACATGTTGTCCGTCAGGAACCTCGCGTAGTCGACCCCGTACTCCTTTACAATCCAGTGGTAGAAGCTCTCGGGCTGCTGTGCCCCTATGCTCTTCTTGTCCAGCACGCCCGTTAGGAGCTTGCCCTTCTTTATGACCAGGTAGGTGTCGTTGAAGCAGTCCTCGTCCTCGCACTTGAGCCTCCCAGCGTTGACGCTCGTCTTCGCCCTGAGGTTAAAGTTGGGTGGGAGGAAGAGGCTAACCAGCTGCTTCCCGGTCCACATCTTGACGGGCTTGGTTATAGCTGGCTCGGGGAGCTCTCCCTTATAGTCGGTCACCGAGAGAAGGTCCATGACCTCCTCCTCGGTGAGTAGGGTCGACTTTGTGGTGAGCAGATAGGCACCGCTAATGTAGTCCTGGAGGCCGCCTATTATGGGTCCTCCGTACCTGGGGGACAGTATGTGCTCCTGGACCAGCATGAGCTCCAGGGCCTCTGCCCGGGCCTCTTCGGTTTGTACTACGTGGAGGTTCATCTCGTCTCCGTCGAAGTCGGCGTTGTATGGGGGGCAGACGAGCAGGTTGAGGCGGAAGGTCTTGCCCGGGAGAACTCGTACCTTGTGGGCCATTATGCTCATACGGTGCAGGCTGGGCTGTCGGTTGAAGAGCACTATGTCCCCGTCGATTAGGTGCCTTTCCACAATATAACCGGGCGTAAGGGAGCTTGCGAGGGCCTTGCGATCCTTGAAGAACCTGAGGTCGGTCCTCCTGCCATCGGGCCTTATTATGTAGTTGGCGCCGGGCCACTTGTAGGGCCCGTTCATCACGTACTTGCGGGCCTCCTCTATGTTCCAGGGCGTGACCCTCATGGGTACGGTGAGGAGCTTGGCCATCTCCTCGGGGACGCCGACCTCGTTTATGCTTATGTTGGGGTCGGGGGATATCACAGTCCTGGCGCTGAAATCGACCCTCTTGCCCGACAGGTTGCCCCTGAACCTGCCCTCCTTGCCCTTGAGCCTCTGCGCGAGGGTCTTTAGGGCCCGGCCCGTCCTGTGGCGGGCGGGGGGGATGCCGGGGACCTCGTTGTTAATATAGGTCGTCACGTGGTACTGGAGGAGCTCCCAGAGGTCGTCAATCACGATGGGGGGCGCGGCGGCGTCCATGCTCTCCTTGAGCCTGTTGTTTGCCCTTATTATGTCCACCAGCTTGTGTGTAAGGTCATCCTCGCTCCTCACGCCCGTCTCGAGCATTATGCTGGGCCTAACCTGGGCGGGGGGCACGGGTATGACGGTGAGCACGAACCACTCGGGCCTGGCCTCCTTGGGGTCGATGCCGAAGAGCCTCACGTCATCGTCAGGGATGTGTGTGAGGCGGGCCCTTATTTCGTCGGGAGATAGCTTCCTGACCCCCTTGTCCTTCTCGTAGAAGTTTGTCGGCTTGTCCAGCTTGATCTTCTTCTGCTTGGCCCCACAGTGGGGGCACTCCTGCACCTTTGCGGTCTTCTGCCTTATGTGCTCGATGAGCCTGGGCTTCAGGTTGGGGAACAGCCTGTCTAGCCTCTCCATTAGGCTAAGGTAGTCCCTTATCTGGTCCTCGCTCAGGAGTATCCTGCTACACTTCCAGCAGGTGCCGCGGAGGAGGTCGTATATCTGCTTCACGTACCCGATGTGTATCACTGGCTTGGCCAACTCTATGTGGCCGAAGTGACCGGGGCAACCGTGCATGGTGTTCCCGCAGACGGGGCACCTTCGGCCGGGCTCTATCACGCCCAGCCGGGGGTCCATAACTCCGCCCTGTATAGGCATGCCGTCCTCGTCGTAAGTCTCCGCCGTTATTATCTGGACTCGGCTCATCTTCCTAATCTCGTCGGGGGACAGTACCCCGAACTTTATCCTCTCCAGGACCTTGAGCGTCGGCTGGGGTAGGAAGGACATGGCTCACTCCTCCCTCTCATACACCTCTGTAACGCGGAGCCGGGGCACTATGCCCATGCTTATGAGCTCCTGTAGGAGGAGCTTGAACGCGTAGGACATCTCGACGGGGTGGAGGTCCCCCTTATCGCCATGTATGGGGCACACGAGGGTGTTACGGTTCCTGTCAAACCACCCTATGTGCCCGCACTTGTTGCATACATAGACTATCGTCTTGTCGCTGTTGTCGAGGAGCCTCTCCTTTATCAGCAGAGCCGTACCGTGACCAACTAGGGCGTCCCTCTCCATCTCCCCGAACCTGAGGCCACCCTCCCTTGCTCTCCCCTCCGTAGGCTGGCGGGTGAGCAGCTGGACGGGGCCCCTCGCCCTCGCGTGGAACTTGTCGGCCACCATGTGGTGCAGCCTCTGGTAGTAAACCACTCCTATCATTATGGTCTGGCCGATTATCTCGCCCGTCCGGCCGTCGTACATTACCTCCCTACCATCGGGGCTGTAGCCGTGCTTCATGAGCCGGAGCCTTATCTCCTCTATGGGCTCCTTTGAGAAGGGCGTGGCGTCAACCGTCCTCCCTTCAAGTGCCCCCAGTTTGCCCGACATGCTCTCTATGAGCTGGCCCAGGGTCATACGGGAGGGGAATGCGTGGGGGTTGATTATAATGTCAGGGACTATACCCTCCTCGGTGTAGGGCATGTCGTACTGGGGTATGAGCATGCCTATGACGCCCTTCTGACCATGCCTGCTGGCGAACTTGTCGCCAATCTCGGGTATGCGGTAGTCCCTAACCCTGACCTTGACGAGCCTGTCTCCCTCAGCTGTCTCGGTTATGAAGACAGAGTCCACGACGCCCTTCTCCCCATACCTGAGGGTGACCGAGGTGTCCTTCCTCGCGGAGGCGCCGAAGCCGAACTCCCTGAACTCCTCGACGAACCGGGGCGGGCTGGTCTTGCCTATGAGCACCTCTCCCCCACTGACCTCGACCTCGGGGGATATTATGCCGTCGGCGTCGAGCTTGCGGTAGTACTCGAGGCCCCTGTAGCCCCTCACTCCCGGCTCGGGTATTGTGAGGCGGTCCTCTTGGCCGCCGGGGTACTTGCGCTCCTCCGCGGTATATAGTCTGAAGAAGGTCGACCTCATGAACCCCCTGTCGACGCTGCTCTTGTTGAATATCAGGGCGTCTTCTATGTTGTAGCCCGTGTAGGACATTACCGCGACTATGGCGTTCTGGCCCGCGGGCCTGTTGTTGTAGCCCGTGACCTCCATGGCCTTGGTCTGGACAAGGGGCTTCTCAGGGTAGCTGAGCACGTGTCCCCTCGAGTCGGTCCTCACGTTATAGTTGGCCGCGTAGAGCCCTATGGCCTGCTTCACCATGGCCGACTGGTAGGTGTTCCTGGGGCTCTGGTTGTGCTCGGCGTAGGGTATAGTCAGGGCTGCTACCCCCATTATGGCGGGGAGCCATAGTTCTAGGTGGGTGTAGCTCTTGTCCTTCTCCAGGTCCTGGGGATAGAGGGCGATGTAGGCGTTCTCCTCCTCCTCGGGGTCGAGGTACTCTATCTTGCCCTCTTTGACCAGGTCACTGAACTTCTTCTTGCCGCTCACCAGGTCCCTCACGTCCTTCTTGGTCACCAGGGGCTTGCCGTCCTTTACTATTATGAGTGGCCTCCTTATCCTCCCCGCATCTGTGTTAACGTAGATTTCCCTGATGTACTCCGTGGTGTACTCGGCTATATTGACCTCGTGGTGTATCTTGCCCTTGCGCCTCAGCTCCCTTATCGCCTCCACGAGCTCCCTTCCCTTGGTCGTGTAGCCTATGAGCCTACCGTTGACGAAGACCTTGTACGCCGAGGAGATGTCCAGCTTGCCCTTGATGGCCCTCTGCCTGGCCTCGTCAAGGGGTATTACCCCCATCTTGTGGAGCTTTACCTCAATGTCCTTCTCGCTAACACCCACGGTTATGTAGGTGGTGAGGGCGAGGTTCTTCACGAGGCCACAGTTGGGGCCTTCTGGGGTCTCGAAGGGGCACATCCTCCCCCATTGTGTGCCGTGGAGGTCCCTCGCCTTGAAGAGGGGCTGGCTCCTGCTGAGCGGTGAGACAACTCTCCTCAGGTGGCTTATCATGCTCATCCAGTTGGTGCGGTCAAGGAGCTGGCTTACACCAGTCCTTCCCCCGACCCAGTTGCCTGTGGCAAGAGCGTGTCTAACCCTGTCGGTTATCACGTCGGGGCGTACTATGGAGGAGAGCTTGTACCTCCTGCTCCTGAGGAGGGTCTTCTCCGCCTGGAACTTGAGGTCCCTGAGGAACTGCTTGTAGGCGGCCCTGAAGACCGTGGCGAGGAGCTCTCCCGCGAGCTTGAGCCTCTTGTTAGCATAGTGGTCCCGGTCGTCGGGCTCCCTCCTCCCCAGCGCGAGCTCGAGGATGTTGTTAGCCATCTGGGCGAGGAAGTAGGCCTTGCGCTTCCTGTCGCTGGGCTTGCTGCCCAGGTGGGGGAAGAGGTACCTGTCCAGGACGTTCTTGGCCCTATCTATCCTGTTCTCCCTCACCTGGCCGATGGCTATCTTGGTGCCAATATAGTCGAGCGCGTCGTCCTGGGTCTTTATGAGGCGGGCCTCCTCCAGGCTGGGAAGGAGGAGGCTCTGGACCTCGGGGTCGAGGGAGACGGCATAGGTTATGTCCTGGTCCTTCTCCATGCCAAGGGCGCGCATGAGCACGACGAAGGGTATCTTGCCCGGCACACCGCCGAAGCTGACCTTCAGGGTGCCGTCCTTGTGCCTGTCCATTATCACGGGTATCCTGTAGGCCCCCGTGCTGGAGACCACCTTGGCCGTCTGGAGGACCTGGCCAGAGGTCTTCGGCTCATCCACCAGTATCCTGTTCGTAACCATGTCCTCCTGGGCGACGATGACCTTCTCGCTGCCGTTTACAATGAAGTACCCACCCGGGTCTTCCGGGTCCTCGTTTATCTTTACAAGCTCCTCGGGCCCCAGCTTGCTCGTGGGGTCCAGGGCGCTCTTAACCATAACGGGGAGGTCTCCTATGTACACGGTGTCCTTGAGGCTCTCCACGCCGTTCTCCAGGAGAGTCATCTCCAGGTACATGGGGGAGCTGTAGCTCAGGTTCCTGACCCTGGCCTCGAAGGGTGTTATGGGGCTCTCCGAGCCATCTACTTCCCTCGCAACGGGGCCCTTGACGATGATCTTGCCAAACTTTATCTTTATGTCAGGTATCTCCAGGTCAACCACGGGCTGCTCGTCCACTACCTCCTGCAGCATTGTCTCCAAGAACCTGTTGTAGGAGTCAAGGTGCTGCCTGACGAGGCCGTTCTCCTCAATAAAAGCCCTGGCTAGGAGCCAGCGGTCCTGCTCGTCTATAACCTGCTGCCCTGTCTGACCATCTTTGGACGACAGGCCTCATCACCCCACGACAACTATGCGGTAAACAACGGTCTTTCCAGCTGTCTCGCTCTCCCGTATTATCCTGACAAGCTCGCCCGGCTTCGCGCCTATTGCCTTAACGACGGGGTCACTGGCCCTTATCTGGGGGAGCTGGGTCGGGTCAAGGCCCAGCTCCTTCAAGATCTCAGTGGCCTCGGGGAGGGGGACACGCTCGTGCTTGGGGACGAGCTTGTGTTCTCTCACGTCGAACTTTTTAGGGGACAATACACCATCACCGGGGGGTTAACCGTTTCGTGTTTGTACATGGCACGAGAACACGTACCACGGGGATGCCACGTAGTACAGAGTAGCATCTGGGCTTGTGTCTCCATGGGTGCAAGCGGGTTCCAGAAACCCGCGACTGTTTAGGGGGTTTATCAACCTGGTATCACGCTCTAGAATGGGGCGTGATTGGGGTTAGACGGGTTCTTTCGGTGGACCGATTCTTTTAGTGGTATTATAACATGTTTTTAAAATTATCCTACAGTGGGGTGGGGAAAGGGTTATATTCCATGAGTCTAACCTGCGCACGATTGGTGCCGCGGCCGGGATTTGAACCCGGGTCACGGGCTCGAGAGGCCCGCATACTTGGCCTGGCTATACTACCGCGGCGCATTCTCCCTAGTGTTGTGGTGGATTTGTTAGGTTTTTAGGTTTTTCGTCGAAGGGTTCCACGGTGTTTCCTACCGAAGGGTTGGACGGGGTCTGGTAGGGGGCGTTTTTATCATGTCCGTGAACCTGTCGAAGAACTCCAGGTCGTAGGATGCGCAGGCGTGGGCCAGGCTGGGTGGTCTATGTTTTTTCTCTTTGAGAATCTTTGAAGCGTAGAGGGCATAATAGCAGGATGCGCCCGGGTCCTGGGAACACTTGTATTCAGCTTCGTCTATCTTATTGGGCATCCTCTCCTCAGCCCCCGAGATCAGGGTGGCTATCTTGTAGAGGGCTAGGAGGTTGCAAAGGTGGGTTCGCCTGGACTTGTCCAGTACTCCGCTTACCAATCTCTCTATGTAGGGAAGAGCAGTTTCAACGGCCTTGGTGGGCTCGCTGAACGTCATGTAGGCCACTGTCTCATAGGTTGCTATGGTCAGTGCCAGGGACATGTTCCCATAGTGCTCTATCACCTCCCGGGCTGTCCTAACCCTGTTCTCGTCGGGCTTGACGCCGCTTATCATCCGAACCATTTCTCGGTGGAAGACGCTTATCCAGTAGCTTACCTCATCCCCCTCTAGCTTGGCATATTCCAGCTCCTTCTCCACGTGCTCGGCTGCCTTTTCCAAGTCTCTCTTTACTATTGTATAATAGTAGGTAAGGTTCGCGTGTATCTGTGAGAGTATGCTGTTGCGGACCAGGGGGTCCTGAATCCCACTGGCGTGCATCATGGCCCTGCGTGCGTGTTCCTCAGCGTTTTCCAGATCCAGGAAAACGAGCCTCGCATAGACGTTGGCTGCCACTAGGTGGTCCCCAATCTTCTCAAGTACAGGCAGTGCACGTTTGGCGAGGGATATGGTCTCCCTAGGGTCCCCGCCAGTGTTCTGCATCACCATAGTCTTCTCTGCTAATAGTAGGGCTCTTGACTCGATTGTGGGGGCCACCTTGAGGGCCTTGTCCAAAAGTAGGCCATAGGAGACAATGTGGTCAAGTATCCTATGAGTGACCCTCCTTATCCTGTGGTGCACGAGGCGCTTGAATAGCTCTGCCGAGGGCCAGGTTAGCGCTATGCGGAACGCCTCCAAAAAGGCCTCAGCACCGTCACTACCAAGGAGCAGGTCCGCTGCTCTTTCGATAACGCTCCTGCACTGAGGCCCGGTCATGCTGTCCCCAAGAATATTCTGTAACGTCTCTTTGAGTATGACCCGCTCAGTGGTGTCCATGACCAGCTTCTTGTCCGTGAGCCTCGATATCGCCCAGGCCCCCCTAGAGACGCCGAGTAGCTCAAGCAACGTATCCTTAGGTGCGTGTCCGCCCAGGCAAAGTAGTGTGAATATCACCCGCTTCTCCTCCACGCCCAGGGCGGACATTAACTCATTCACAAGCGGGGCTTCCAGCAGTCTCTTCTCCCTCCCAACCAGACGGTCCAGGTCCTCATTCTTTATAAGAGCAAGGTCCGCGAGCCATTTGAGTAGCAAGGGGTAGCCACTCAGGGTTTCGTGCACATGTTCGGCCACCCGGGGCTCCAGTTTCTTCCCCAGCAGCTTCTCCAGGAGCTGGCGGGTTTCCTCAACCCTGAAGGGAGGAAGCTCCAGGTATGTGGCCTTTGAGCCCAAGCCGGGTAGGCGGGGCTCTTCCCTGCTTATTACAATGTACCTCGCGATATTCGACTTGACCACCAGGTGGTGGAGGAACTCGGCTATGCGGGGGTCTCTTGACTTGTGGAAGTCATCTAGAACAACCAGTGCCCCCAGACGGTCCAGGTCCTCAGAGGCTATGGATAGGGATGTATCGAGGTCTGCATCGCCATATACGATATAGTCCCTCAGCCTCGAGAGCCCCCGTGAGGCGAGGAAGAGGGCAATCTTCCTGAGAAGCCCCTCAAGGTGGTCCGACTCCGTGAAGGTATGCCAAAGCACGTTCTCAAGGTTCCTCGAGCTAATCCAAGCGGCCACAAGCGTGGTCTTGCCTATCCCGGGGAGGCCCGTTATCACCATAACGTGGCCCTCGGTGAGGCGGTCAAGGGCCTCCAAGTAGAGCCTCCTCCCCACGAAGTCACCAACAGGCGAGGGAGGGCTCCAAAGACTTTTCGTGTGTATGGTGAAGACGAGCTCAGGCCGTGAACCGTCCCGTACCCTGAGCTCGCCGGTCTCTATGTCAATATTAATTCCATGCGCGACGGCTGTGTACATCTTTATATTCCTCTCTCCCGCCCTAACCCACCGGGACTCAACGAGGCCCAGCTTCTGCAGCTTGGAAAGCCTCCTAGAGATGTCAGTCTCATCGCGCCCCAGGATGCGGGAGAGCTGGCGGGTGTTGAACCCCCCGCCTGCTAGAAGAACCAGTATTTGGAGGTTCACCGGGTTGCTCAGTACCTTGAGTACCTCCTCTGCACCGGGCCTACCGGGTCTCCAGCTAGCACGTCTTCCCGCTCCGCTCATTATACAGCCATCTCTTCAAAAGAGGATAACGGTCCCACCTCTATCAAGGTATTGATCAGTCGGTATAAATAAATATTATAATCTACTGTGACGCTCAGAATTTCCGCAACACTGTTACTCTCCAGGCTAAGGCTATACTATCATTACTGTAAGGAAACACATCATAACACCAGCTATCCCTCGCTTGATAAACATATGACTCGTGATCAAGGAAAGTATCAGAAAATGCTCCGTTCCTAAGAAAACAATGCCTCAGCAATTAACCCTGCGTCCCTAAAATACAATATTATAAATAATTCTAATCCTAACAAAAACAAAGGTAAACAAAAACAGAGAAATTATATTACCAGAGTCTTGTCCTCTGTCTCCAAGTACTATTCTGACAAGAGCCTAGTCCCAACGGGCCATTGTATCCCGTTGCGCTATTCTTGTTGTTCGGTTTTTATTATCAATGCTGTTATCCATAGTTTTCCTTCTGGTGTGGGGTAGTTTTCGAGGTTTTCCCCGTAGAGTTTTTGTAGGGTTTTGAGGAGCTGCTGGGAGAAGGCCTTGCTGGTCTTGGGCGGCTTTTTCATGAGGCCCTGGCTGGAGAGGTAGTTCACCAAGTCGAGGGCATCCACTTTTCCATCCTCGTTCGCATCAAGGGTCAGGGTGTCATTAGTTACGCTAACTACGCTAACCCCGTTTACTAGCTTATCTAGGTCCATCCGCTTTAGCTGCTGGAAGACCATGTATGCACTTGCTTCGCTCGCTGTGGTGTTGGGCAGGTTAGATATTGTTGCTATCAGTTTCCCTATCCTCTTGACAGCTTCCGCCCTTTTTCCCAGCATCTCGAGTGTATGCTGAGGGAGAGGTGGTGCTTTCTTCGCCTGGGCCGTTAAGGTCACCTCTAGGGTTGGCTCCGAGGTTAGGTTCGTTGTTACAGCGAGCACCGCGCTGTACGAGGTATAGGCCCTAGGTATATAGGCGATCTTAACAACAACGCTGCCCCCAGGAGGTAGGGTATATGGGGCCGACAGATTAACGGCGAATACACCTGTCTCTCCCCTCAGACTGACAGCAATTAGCTCAACCGCCTCACCCAGCGTGTTGCTGATAGTAATCGTGGTGCTCACCGTGTTCCCTGGTTCTGTCGGTGGGAATGTTACACTTGTAGGTGAAACGATTAATGGAGGGCTGGATGAGCCCTCGCCCCCTCCAGCGTCCCCAGTGCCTCCTCCAGAAAGGCTGCTGGGGAGAGGTGTTCCACACATGAGGAGGAGGCTGGGGTCCGCTATTGGGAAATTGTCATAGACCTCCCGGGTGGGATCGAGGACGTTGCTCACCAGCTTTACTGGATTGTCCGCGATGCCGTCGCCGTTTGAGTCTGTGTTGTCGTGCCAGGAGTAGTAGTTGCCTAGTTTGGAAGTAAAGCGGGCAGAGTTGTACTCGTAGGGTACTGGTACTGGCGTGTTTAGCGTGTCGTTTGTTATTGACGAGCCCGCACTTCCCTGGTAGAAAATTGAAATAGGGTTACTAGCCACGAAGGCGTTCATGAATATGTGGACATTGCTTGCCCCGTAGACCCTCTTAACATCTATTACTGTACTGTTGAAGAAGTTGCAGGCAATGGTAAGGTTCTGTGGATAGGGGTCTATTCTTACTGCTATCAGGGTTTCCTCGAACACGTTTCGAGCTATTGTGACGTTCTTGCTCCCCAGCTCGGGGGTGGAGTATATTCCCATGTTGGATACCACGATGCCGTTGTCCAGTCCTTTGAACCTGTTGCCGGCTATGAATATGTCCCTGTTGGGGATATTGTCAAGCGATGATACTTTGAACACCACGCCGTCAACGTAGCGTGTGGGGGTGCCGTCCCTATCGGTTGTTTTTGCTGTGAAGTTGTTGTTCTTTACCACTGTGCTGTTCGAGCCCATTATCTGCACAAATATGGGGAAGAGCTTGCCAATGCGAATGTGCTCGGCTCTAAAGCTGTTGTTTTCCAGAAGGACCCCATTGCTCTTCTTGATGTATATAGGGATATAGGCATCCTCGTTCACGAGCTTTATGTCATTGTTCTTTATGGTGAGGTCGTCCGAGTCTAGGGCCATTAAGAGGTAGCTACTGTTGAGCCTGGCATTGTTGTTGTACAGTCTTATGCTGCTGGAGTCCTCTACTTTGAATACGACTGGAAGGCCACCATGGGATGTCCCCTCCCGTATGTTATTATCGCGTATGTCGACATGTGTTGACCGCATTATGTTTATCCTAATGTCTCCTTCCGTTATGTCGGCTTGGGCTATTCCTATGAAGTTGGAGTCGAATATTCTAACGGTCCCGTGGTCAAGCTTTGCTCCCACGATGGATATGCTATTCGAGCCACTGATGACTATAGGGTAAGCGACCACGCCTATGATCTCCCTCCGCATATCCAGTGACTGTAGAGTGACTGAGCGGCTGTTGACCACGACTACCTGACCATATGTGTTGCCATGTCCTGTGAGTACATCCTCTACGCTCTCTATGTAGGCCAGGGGCAGTCCATTCACAGTATTGCCCCAGACGATGCCCCCGCCCCCCACATCGTCTACTAGAAGGCCACCTCCGCCATTGAAAGCGTTGGATGTGATTGTGTAGCCCCGCGAGCCTTCGCCTAATAGTAGAACATGTCCATTTTGGAAGACGTTTCCACGTATCTCCACATTGTCTGAGCCCCTCAGCACCCACACTCCCGTGTTGAGGTTAAGGCCGCTTATCTCCGAGTTGTCGCAGTTGTAGAACCTGATAGCGAAGCCAGTTATATTTACGGTGACGCCGCTTGCTGCAGTTATTGTTATGCTCATATTATGAAGCTCCCAGTTGCCATTACCGGGCAGGTATTGACCGTTCCCATTGGTGTTCAGGTAAACGACAGGGGGATTGTATAGGTCTATCTCTATGTCGCTTCGGAAGACTATGGCGTCCCCACTGACCGCGTGCTCCACCGCGTCTATGAAATCCGTAATGTCGTCCACATAGTAGGTTTTGGCATATGCAACGTCTGTGGATAGGGGTATCAGAGCTGCCATGACTGCGAGAAGTATGGTGACGAAAACTGCGTTCAGCCGAGGCAAAACCTTCACTCTCCCAAGGCGTTGCCGTTATGTGAGAAGCTCTTTCGTTAGTAGGGATAAGGTTTGGGTTTGACGTTTTTAGTCAAACCAGATAACAAAGCAGAGAACCCGGGGCATGAGGGGTTGTGGTGGCGCCGGGGGCGGGATTCGAACCCGCGCGCCCGCAGAGGGGCAGTGGGTCTCTCGGCTTTGAGGTGATAGCCGGAAACCGGGTCTCGAGCCCACCGCCTTGGTCCGCTCGGCCACCCCGGCTCTTTCTTCATTTATTTCCTCTCTTTATTGGAGGCTATATAACCCTTGGTTGCTTTTGTGTGGGTGGAGGGATTTTTTAAGGCATTTGGGGAAATTGTTTTAGACAATAGGTGTAATGGGGCGGTGCAGCACCCATGGCTGGTAGAAAGGTAGCCATAGTGTCTATTGGCATGACTAGGTTTGGCAAGCACCCCGACAAGAAGCTGCTCGACCTCCTGGCTGAGGCCAGCCTTGAGGCGATGGATGGCTTGCCCGAGGCCCCCGTGGATTCCCTTATAGTGAGCGTTATGAGCCCGGGCCTCTACGAGGGGATAACTGGGCCCGCGAATATACTGGCGGGTCTCCTAGGGTTCGAGGACAAGCTAGTCTACAGGGTGGAGAACACAAGTGGTAGCGGGGGTGCCGCTTTAATGGCAGGGTGGACGGCCATAGCCTCGGGGGTGGTGGACAGCGTGCTAGTTGTTGGCGGTGAGAAGATGACCCACAAGTCAACCGCAGAGAACGCCGCCATAATCGCGGGACTCGTCAACGAGTATGAGAGGAGGACGGGGATAACCCTGCCCAGCTACGCCGCTCTAATAGCCCGGCACTACATGGACAGGTATGGCATCGACAACGAGCCCTTGGCCCACGTTGCTATTAAAAACCACCTCCACGGCAGCATGAACCCCAAAGCCCATTTCCAGAAGAGGATAACCCTAGAAGACTACTACAAGTCAAGGGTGGTGGCCGAGCCCCTCAGGGTCATGGACTATACCCCCATAAGCGACGGGGCTGCAGCCGTCCTGCTCATGGAGGTTGACAAGGCCCTCAGCTACACGAGCAAGCCAGTCCTTATCACGGGCATAAGCGGGTCCACTGACACACACGTTGTGCACGAGCGCCCCGACCTCCTGGAGATGCGGGCCGTGAAAAACTCTGTGGAGAAAGCCCTCCGCATGGCAGGCAAGAGCATACGCGACGTCGGGCTCGTGGAGCTCCACGACATGGCGACTATACTGGAGATAGCACAGCTGGAGAACATGGGGTTCTACCCCAGGGGTGAGGCGTGGAGGGCGGCTATGGAGGGCTGGACCCGCTACGATGGTGAACTGCCCGTGAACACTAGTGGGGGCCTTAAGGCGAAGGGGCACCCGATTGGGGCCACGGGGGTTGCCCAGGCCTACGAGATAACCCTCCAGCTCTGGGGACAAGCTGGTGAGAGGCAGATAAAAAGCCAGCCCACTGCTGCCCTGTCCATGAGCATGGGTGGCTTCGGTCACAATGCCTTCACCCTCGTGTACGAGCCGGGGTGGTGAGCATGGGGTCCCTCAGGATACAGGTTTGCAGGTCCTGCGGGCGTGGATATTACCCGCCCAAGATAAGGTGCTCCTGCGGCTCCCGGGATTTCTATGAGGTGGAGCTCAGAGAGCCGGGGCGCATAGTAACCCTAACTACGATATACGTCCCCCCCATGGGCTTCGAGCCTCCCCTGAGGGTAGCTATAGCCGAGTTCTCCAAGCACGGGCTCAAGGTGCTGGGCAGGATAGATGGGGACTATAGCCTCAGGGTGGGGGACAGGGTGTGGGCGGTGGAGAACAATGGTGTAGTGGTCTTCTCGCCCGCCGAGAGCGGGGAAGGGGAGTAGGCTAGAGGCCTAGGTAGGCCTGCCGTATGCTCTCGTCGTGCAGTATCTTGTCCCTCTCCCCCTCCTTTATTATGACCCCCTGCTCCATAACGTAGGCGTAGTCCGCGTTCTTCAGGGCCGCGGCTATATTCTGCTCAACGAGTAGAATGGTTAAGCCCCTTTCCCTCCGGAGGTTTGAGAGGAGGTCTATAATCTGGATGGCTATCTTTGGAGCAAGGCCCTGGCTAGGCTCGTCCAGGAGCAGTATGCGGGGCTCTGACATCAGGGCCCTCCCTATTGCCAGCATTTGCTGCTCTCCCCCACTCAGGGTCCCGGCCTTCTGGCCCCTCCTTTCCCTGAGCCTTGGGAAGAGCTCATATACCTGCGAGAGGGCCTCCCTGTAGCCCGCAGTGCTCCGGGTTGAAATCCTGGTGTAGGCGCCCAGTAGCAGGTTCTCCTCCACGGTGAGCTCGGGGAACAGTCTCCTCCCCTCGGGGACTAATGTCATTCCCCGGGCAACCTTCTCGTGGGGAGGCACAAACGTGACGTCCTCGCCCTCCATAATGACCTTCCCCTTCCAGGGCTTGTTTATCCCCATTATGGTGCGGAGGAGCGTCGTCTTGCCCGCCCCGTTGGGCCCCAGTACCACCGTCATGCTAGCCCTGTTTACCCTCAGGCTCACACCCCACAGGACCTGCATCTCACCATAGCCAGACTCTAGGCCCTCCACCACAAGGCCCTCGCCCAAGCCTCTACACCTCAACAGGTTCTCCCAGGTATACCTCGACCAGCAGGGGGTCCTTCATAACCTTCTCCGGAGGCCCCTCTAGGATTAGCCTCCCCTGGTGCATTACTACCACCCTCTCAGCGAAGGCCGTAACCGCTCTCATGAGGTGCTCCACGAGAGCCACCACGGCTATGCCCTTTTCCCTCTTAACCCTCTTGATGGTCTCCACCACACGGTCCACATCACGGGGACTCATTCCCGCCATCACCTCGTCCAGGAGAAGCAGGCTGGGTTCCATAGCCAAGGCCCGCGCCATTTCCAGGAGCTTTTTCTCAACTACCGTCAGACTATGCGCGGGGGCGTCCTCTTTTCCCCCAAGGCCAACCAACCTAAGGGCGTCCCGGGCCCTCTCCAGCGCCTCGTCGACGTCTAGCTGGCCCCCGCGGGCGCCGAAGAGAGCACCTATGGCAACGTTCTCCTGAGCGGTCAGCGAGCCCCAAGGGCGGGGTATTTGGAAGCTTCGGGCTATACCCATACGGGCTCTCTTGTAAGGGGGGGTCCGTGTGATGTCCTGCCCTTTGAAGAAGATCTCCCCCTCGTCAGGCGTGTATACTCCGTTTATCAGGTTGAACAGCGTGGTCTTCCCGCTACCGTTGGGGCCTATTATACCCAGGCTCTCACCCTCCTCCACCACGAGACTGACCCTGTCAACCGCGACTATTCCCCCGAACCTCTTAGACACCCTCTCCAGCCTCAGTAGCTCGGCCATCCCCACTAACCACCCCCTTGTACTACGTGAGGAGCTCCCTCAGGCGGGGGTCTTTGACTCGTTCCCTGACATAACCCATGAGCCCCTTGGGAAGAGCGACCACGACTGCCAGGAGTATCGGCGCGAGGAACAGGAGCTGGAGACCTGGTTTTATAACTCCTAGGAAGTAGTTCATGGAGCCGTAGAACAGGCCCCCAATTATGGGGCCAAGCAGGGTGCCCGGGCCGCCGAGCATGACCATTACAATCGCCTCAACGGTATAGTGTATGTTGAAGACGTGGGCGGGCTCGACGTAGCCTCCCTTGAGGGCCCAGTTGGCCGCCCCCAGCAGGCCCCCTATGCCCGCGCTTATGGTGAAGGCCATTACTTTGTACCTGGTCACGTTTATACCGAGAGCGCGGGCAGCGTCCTCGTCCTCCCTTATCGCCTGGAGCGCGTAGCCCACGCGCGTTGATAGTATCAAGGCCGTTATCATCACCGCGGTTATTCCTATAAGAAGAAGGGCTAGGTCTGCTAGGCCTGTCATTATGAAGTTTGCGGTCTCCCTCCCAAAGGTCGCTCGGAGCTCCCTCACGATTATAACGCCCTCGCTGCCGCCCACGAGATTGGCCCCCTCTATCAGGTACCTCACCCCCTCGTTCACGCCAATTGTCGCTATAGCGAAGTAGGCCCCCCTAAGCCTAAGTGCTATGGCCCCCACCATGCTGGCGAGTGCGACGGACAATGCCACCGCCAGCAGGAAGCCTACTATGATGCTGGCCCACCCCAGCTCGTAGAGGCTCTCAACGGCAAGCGCCATGCCGTAGGCCCCCATGGCGACAAAGGCCACGTATCCGAAGTCTATGTAGCCCGTCATCCCCATGAAGATGTTGAAGGCCTGGGCCAGTATCATGTAGAACATGAGTGTCGCTATAAGCTGGCTGTAGTGGGGGAATGCCAGGTATAGCACGCCTAAGATAATGTAGGCGGCCAGCGTCAGCCTTGCCTTCCTCAGGGCCCTCCTCACCGCGTTTGTGAAAACCATTCCCGCTATCACCTCCCGAACAGCCCCTTTGGCCTCACCAGGAGAATCACGAGCAGGAGAGTGAAGGCAATGAAGCGCGTCAGCACGAGTGGCTGTACCCCCTCAATTCCGGTGAGGACAACGTATGAGACGTTCTCGAAGAGGCCGAAGAGCACGCCCGCTATGAAAGCGCCGCCAATAGAGCCGAGCCCCCCCATAACGGCTATCACGAAGGCCTTAAGTGTGAGGATGGCTCCCATGTAGGGGTTTATGCCAACCGGGTTGTAAATCGCGAGAAGGCTGCCGCTGGCAACAGTTATGGCTATGCCTATCGAGAAGCTCAGAGCGTATATCCTGTCAACGTTTATACCAACTACGAGGGCCCCTTCCCTGTCCTGCACAACCGCTCTTATGGCGAGGCCCAGTTTGGTACGGTAGAACACTACATAGTGGAACAGTAGTAGTAGAAGGGCAAGCCCAGCCGCTATGAGTTTTGACGCGTAGATGGATACTCCCCCTATCTCGAGCCTCGCCACCTCCCAGCTGAACCCCCTGTAGTCTGAAGTCCAGGCCATCCGGGCGGCTTCTTGGAGCAAGAGGCCCATGGCGAATGTTGCCAGGAGGCTGGCCATCTCGGGGGCGTCTATGACCCTCCTTACTACGGGATAGTAGAAGGCCAGACCCAGCAAAGCACCGATTGCCAGGGAGAAGGGAAGGGAAAGCACAGGGTTTAGGCCATAGAGGGTGAAGAACCAGTAGGTCGTGTAGGCTCCTATCATCATGAAGGCTCCATGGCCGACGTTTACAATCTTGAGCACTCCGAATATCAGGCTAAGCCCTGCGGTCGCTATGCCGTATATTACTCCCAGCAACGCGCCATATAGCAGCGTTCCCACAACTAGGTCTGCGAAGGGCAAAGTCTCCACCCCGAGGTGCAGGGCCCGGGTCACATCATGTCAAATTGACCAGACGCTTAACCAGCCCGTAGTATGGAAAAAACTGGCCATGGCGCAGGTCATTCGAAAAAGGTTAGGAGAAAGAGCTCATCCTTTCTCGCTCCAGGGTGGGAGGGGGTATATGGGCTCGGCGTTGGCGGCCTCTGGAGGCCATATTATTACCTTGCTACCCGACTGCCACTGTCCCAGTATCATGTCATGGCCTATCTGGAGCCCGGTTTCGGGGTCTATCTTTAGCTTTCCGAAGAACGTCTGTATCTGCAGGTTGTTCATGGCCTTCCTCACGGCATCCGTGTCGGTTGTTCCTGCCATCTCCAGCGCTTTTGCTAGCATGAGGACCGCGGCTCCCCCTCCTGCGGCGTGGTAGCTTGGCTTGAGGCCCTGTTTCTGGAACCTGGACTCGGCCACCGACGTGAAGTATTTGAGGAACTCGTCTATCGTGGGACCGTACCACTCGTATCCCTCGGGAACCTTGTCAGGGCTGTACTTTACGCCCATCTCCCACTGTGCTGGGTAGGTGATGCCGTCGGCGAGGGAGCCAAGTGCTTCGTAGAACTTTGGAAGTGCTGGGGCCACTAGTATTGATACTAGCTTGGCGTTTATGTTGAGCTCGGCAAGTTGCTTGGCGAGGAGCTGGCCGTCCTGGAAGTGCCCTCCTCCTATTATTATATCGGGCTGGCTCGCGGCCAGTTCCTGTAGTATGGGGGTCAGGTCGCTAACATCTGCCGGGTAGCTCTTGTAGAACACGACCTGGAAGCCCAGCTGCTCGGCATACTTCCTCGCCCCCTCGGCAACGGTGCGTGAGAACTCGTTCTCCTTATAAATTATTGCAACCTTCTTGGCGTTGGGGTCTGTCGCCTTTACGAAGTCCAGGGCGCTGGTAAGATACCTGCTCCCGGGTGTATAGACCTGTACCACGTATTGGTATCCCTGCTGGAATATCTTGTCGCTAGCCGCGCCCTGGGCTATCATGAGGACGCCGTTCTTGTCAGCTATTGGAGCAGCTTTGAAGGTGAGGCCC
Organism: Desulfurococcales archaeon; assembly: GCA_027014955.1. Taxonomy (GTDB): domain Archaea; phylum Thermoproteota; class Thermoprotei_A; order Sulfolobales; family Fervidicoccaceae; genus JALTXS01. The sequence continues at coordinate 23,101 of JALWDA010000113.1, forward strand.
GAGCTGTAGGGGCTTATGAGGAAATCGACCTTGTCCTGGGTTATCAGCCTCTCGGTGAGGCTGATTACTCTGTCGGGGTTGCTCTCGTCGTCATAGTACTTGAGGTCGAACATGTAGGTTTTGCCACCCACCTTGACGCCTCCCTGCTCGTTTATCCACTCAATAACAGCTAGGGCTCCTATCAGGCTCATCTCCCCTTCTACGCTATACTTGCCCGTGAGCGAGATGGGCATTCCTATAACGATTTTCTCCTCTCCTGCCCCCTCCTGTCCCCCAGGTGCCCGCATGAGGAAGACTGCTGCTATTGCAGCTACTATAACAACAAGTACAACGACTGCAACAAGAGTGGTTGAAATACTTTTCAAGATTGAGGCACCTCTTGGATTTTTAACACATTGAGTTATCAATCAGTGAATAAGATTTTACTCTACAAATATTTTTTGATAGAATAATTGCAATATATAGGACAAGTATCCCGCGTTATTAATACTTAACAATATCCTGAAAGCCCTTGGAGAAGAATTGCAATCAATGGCAGGCGTATTGGAAAACTTGTTGTAAAATGCAGAACAACAAAAACGAACGCGTGCTACACCCCATGGGTTGTTCTGTTTAGAAACCGCCTAGAAAACGCCCCCTCCACGTATGTGGACATAGAGTTGTAGTGTTCTGTTGTAGTGTTCTATGGAAGTATTCTTAATATACGTATACGTAGATAATGGGGAAAAGGATGGGCACACAAGTAGTACCCCTGAGACTCGACAAGGAGGCCCTGGAAATAATCGACGAACTAGTCAAAATGGGGCTCTTCAACTCTAGAAGCGAGGCCCTCAGAGAACTAGTCAAGACTGGGGCCAAGGAGTATGAAAAGCGAATCAGCATAGTCAAGGCAGCTGAGCGGCTGATAGAAATGGAGCGGAAAAAGGGTAAGATCCCCCTACAAATTGGGGGAGGCTTAGAGGAGCTCCTGAGCGCAAGAAGGGATGAAAGGGTTGGCGATTAGCTATATCGACACCAGCATCCTTGTGGCGGCCCTCGACGAGAAGGACCGACGCTATGACAAGGCAAGGGCCATTCTCGAGGAAAGCGGCCGGGTAAAGGTAATCTCCGAGCTTGTTGTTACAGAGCTGGCAAGTGTTGTTGCCCGGAGAAGTGACATTGTTTCTAGTATAGGCCAGATTCTTGGCCTCGGTCCCGAGGAAGTGATGCTTGCCATTATCCTTTACGTTGTCAAAAGGTTCGGCTTGAAATTGCACACCGTGGAGAGAGGTACCAAGATCCCCACGCTGGGGACAATGAATGCGCCTCTCTACGAGACGGTTAAGCTAGCGCCAACTACCAGGCTCAGAACACTTGACCTCATACACGTTGCATACGTGAAGCTGATGGTGGAGACAGGTCTCCCGTTGGGAGCCTTCATAACAGCTGACCTGGAATACGAGAGGGCCCGGGAGTTCTTGAAGGACACGCTAGGTGTAGAGCTCTTGATAATAGACTAGATGCTGGATATATCTTGTCTATTGAACTGGTGCAGAGTATCTAATGCCGCTATCTCATGCTTGTGAGGAAAAAGGCTCTACTGACGACAGTAATTATTTTCTCACGGTGTCTACCATAAGTGTAAAAGTTGTTGGATGGTGGACCGGCCGGGATTTGAACCCGGGACATCTCGGGTGCAAACCGAGTGCTCTTCCAGGCTGAGCTACCGGCCCACTGCCCCGATTGGGGCTTTTCCTTGTTTATCCTTAATTGCTCATTGGGTTTTTTTGCTTTGCCACCGAGGAGGACATTTCCTCATTTAATATAGTTATAATTATATACAATACTTTCGCTTTTTTTTAAACCTCTCCATATTCGATATAATTTTTAATATAATACGAATATGTTCAGATGCTAACGTATATAGAAAAAACCACAGATAGAACCATTGTGGTACATAAGGTTAGGGGTGCGTCCCCATCCCCTTTTGAGAGGTGAATACCTTGAGCCAGCAAAAACTGACAAGGAGAGACTTTGTCAAGATAGCTGGTCTCGCAGGAGTCGCTGTGAGCGTGGGTGGCCTCACAAGTGTCCTGAGTCAGAACAACTTCCTACGGGAGATCGGTAATCCCCGTCTTGGCTACCCTGAGGAAAGGAGGGGCTGGGAGAACTTCTATAGGAGCATGTGGCAGTACGACAAGGTCGCTAGGTCCACACATGGGGTTAACTGTACTGGGTCTTGTTCCTGGATGGTTTATGTTAAGGACGGCATAGTAGCCTGGGAGCTCCAGGCTACTGACTATCCCCGCATAAGCGAGTACATTCCCGACTACGAGCCCCGTGGGTGTCCCCGTGGGGCGTCCTTCAGCTGGTACCTCTACAGTGCACTCAGGGTCAAGTACCCCTACGTGCGCAAACCCCTACTTGACTTATGGAAGGCTGCAAGGGCCGCCTATGGCGACCCGGTAGAGGCCTGGAAGAGCATCGTGGAGGACCCTGCAAAGAGGAGCCAGTATGTCAAGGCAAGGGGCATGGGCGGCTGGGTTAGGGCAGATTGGGACACAGTGTTAGAGCTGATAGCTGCAGCCCTTGTCTATACCATAAAGAAGTATGGGCCTGACCGGATATTCGGCTTCACACCCATACCCGCCATGAGCCCCGTCAGCTACGCTTCGGGCGCGAGGTTTATAGAGCTTATAGGAGGCAGCATGGGCAGCTTCTACGACTGGTACGCTGACCTGCCCCCCGCGAGCCCCCAGGTATGGGGCGAGCAGACTGACGTCCCCGAGAGCGCTGACTGGTTCAACGCCGCCTACATAGTGAACTTCGGCACAAACATACCCCTCACGAGGACCCCTGACGCGCATTTCTTCGTGGAGGTCAGGTACAGGGGCACCAAGATAGTCGTTGTGAGCCCCGACTTCAGCGAGCACACCCGGTTCGCAGACGTGTGGGTGCCCATAAAGGCTGGCACCGACGGTGCGTTTGCCCTCAGCATGGCCCATGTTATTCTCAAGGAGTTCTACGTGGAGAGGCAGCATGAGTACTTCATGGACTATGCTAAGAGGTTTACCGACCTACCCTTCCTAGTCATGCTTGAAAAGCAGAACGGAGTCTACAAGCCCGGCAAGTTCCTCATGCTATCAGACCTGGCGGAGGAAGAGTACGCTGCACCAGGCTACGCGGAGCAAGAGAACAGCGAGTGGAAGACCCTCGTGTATGACGAGAAGAGCGGGAAAGTGAGGCTGGTCAACGGGAGCATTGGATTCAGGTGGGACGGTAGCGGGAAGTGGAACCTGAAGCTAGAGGACCCTGTGACAGGCGATACCATAGACCCCAAGCTCTCCTTCATAGACGACGCTGACGAAGTGGTGGGAGTCGAGTTCCCGGCATTCGGCGCCGAGTTCGGCCAGTCGGCGAGCTTCGTTAGGAACGTCCCCGTGAAACGGGTTAAGACAAAGGAAGGAGAAGCCCTAGTCACAACCGTCTTCGACCTCCTAGCCGCACATCTCGGTGTGGACAGGGGGCTTGGAGGCGACTATCCCGCAGGTTATGATGACCCGAAGCCCCACACGCCTGCGTGGCAGGAGGAGATTACGGGCGTCAGCAGGGAGCTAGCGATAAGAATCGCGAGGGAGATGGCGGACACGGCCCTCAAGACCAAGGGCCGCGTAATGATAATGCTTGGGCCCGGCGTGAACCACTGGTACCACACTGACCTCTACTACAGAGCCATACTATCCCTCGTGAAGCTTCTGGGCGCTGAGGGCAGGAACGGTGGAGGATGGGCCCACTACGTGGGCCAGGAGAAGATAAGGACACTTGTAGGATGGGCGACAGTCGCGTTCGCCCTGGACTGGATAAAGCCGCCCAGGCATCAGAACTCCCCCAGCTTCTACTACGTCCACACGGATCAGTGGCGCTATGACACTATGGACCTGAGCCTAATAGCGCCCAAGGACGCCGACCTCCAGGGAAGGGTCAAGTGCAGGCACCCAATGGACTGCAACGTCATAGCCGCTCGCCTGGGATGGCTGCCCTTCTACCCACAGTACAACAGGAGCACCATTGAGCTCGCAAAGGAGGCGAGGAGCAAGGGCAAGGACCCCGTGGAGTACATCGTGGAGCTGCTGAAGGCCAACAAGCTGAAGCTGGCCATAGAGGACCCCGATGCCCCCGAGAACTGGATTAGGGTCATGTTCGTCTGGAGGGCAAACATACTGGGCAGCAGCTCCAAGGGCCACGAGTACTTCCTGAAACACCTGCTCGGCAGCCCCATGTCAGCCACGATGGCGGAGGAGAAGGCGAAGGGCAAGGTCAAGGAAGTAACGTGGAGGGACCCTGCCCCCGAGGGTAAGCTTGACCTGCTGGTGAGCCTGGACTTCAGGATGGCAACCACGCCCATTTACAGCGATATAGTGCTTCCAGCCGCGACGTGGTATGAGAAGTACGACCTAAGCATGACTGACATGCACACCTTCATACACCCCTTCACACCAGCGGTTGACCCCCTGTGGGAGTCTAAGACCGACTGGGATATCTTCAAGGACCTGGCGAAGAAGTTCAGCGAGATAGCTGAGAAGCACTTCCCCGATCCTGTCGAGGATGTGGTTGCAAGGGCACTGTGGCACGACACCTCCATGGAGATAGCGCAACCACGAGGTGTTGTGAAGGACTGGAGGAAGGGAGAGACCGAGCCCATACCCGGCAAGACCATGTGGCACCTAAAGGTTGTGACCCGGGACTACAAAAACGTATACAACATGTACATAAGCCTAGGACCCGGTGCCAAGAAGGTGGGCGGCAAGGGCGTCGCGTATGACACGAGCGACGTTTGGGAGGAGCTGAAGGCGGAGAACGGTGCGGTTAAGTGGGACAAGTGCCCCGAGGGATGCCCCAGCCTTGAGAAGGACAAGTACGCCGCAGAGACCATACTCGCGCTCAGCCCCGAGGCCAACCCAACTCTGGGCGTAAGGGCATTTGCCAGCCTCGAGAGCAAGACGGGAGTTCCCCTCAAGGACCTGGCCCACGAGGGGAGGAGGATAAGGTTTGACGACATAGTGAGACAGCCCCGTAGGGCCTACACGTCTCCACTCTGGAGCGGTATAGAGTCTCCGGGGAGGACCTATGCGCCCTTCACGCAGAACACTGAGAAGCTGATACCGTGGAGGACACTGACTGGTCGCCAGCACTTCTACATTGACCACGACTGGTTCCTCGAGCTGGGAGAAGCCCTCCCCGTCTACAAGCCACCACTTAACTTCATAGCGCTGGGCAACCTGGAGAAGACTCTCCAGAAGCTCGGGATAAGCCCTGATGCAGTAAAGAGCTACAGGATAAACGGCAACGGCGGTAAGAAGCTGCTCCTGCGCTTCCTGACGCCCCACGGCAAGTGGAACATACACAGCGAGTTCTGGGACAACCTCAAGATGCTCACATTGTTCCGCGGCGGGCAGGTGGTGTGGCTTAACGATGAGGACGCCAGGTGGGCTGGTATAGGCGACAACGATTGGATAGAAGTCGTTAACGACAATGGCGTTGTCGTGGCAAGGGTCGCCACGAGCCCCAGGATACCCAAGGGCATAGCGATAATGTACCACGCCCAGGAGAGGCACATCTACGCCAAGAAGAGCAAGATAACCGGCAAGAAGGGCGGCATACACAACAGCCCGACCAAGGTGGACCTGAAGCCCACGAAGATGGTCGGAGGATACGCGCAGCTGAGCTACTTCTTCAACTACTACGGGCCAACGGGGGTGAACAGGGACACCCTCGTTATTGTACAACTCCATGAAAAACTCGGCTCCAACCTGGGGTGATGGGAAATGGTTAGGGCACACCTCTCCATGGTAATGGTCCTGGACAAGTGTATAGGGTGCCACACCTGTAGCCTGGCCTGCAAGAACGTGTGGACCGACAGGGAGGGCCAGGAGTACGCCTGGTGGAACAACGTAGAGACCAGGCCCGGCGTGGGGTACCCCAAGACCTGGGAGAACCAGGACAAGTACGGTGGGGGCTGGGTTCTTGAGGACGACAAGCTGAGGCTTAGGCTGGAGAAGGACAAGCACTACAAGCCACCTAGCCTTAACGACTACTACAACCCCTTCGACTACGACTACGAGCAGCTCTTCACCCAGGAGATACTCGACCAGCAGCCCAGCGCCGATCCCCTGGACATGTACTCCAGGGAGAAGATAGACGTCAAGTGGGGCCCCAACTGGGACGATGATCTTGCAGGTGCGGACGTTATAGCGCCCCATGACCCCAACTGGAACGGGATTGACAAGCAGATATACCTGAACTTCAAGGACGTCTTCATGTTCTACCTGCCCAGGATATGCAACCACTGTCTCAACATGGCCTGTGCCCCCGCGTGTCCAAGAAAGGCGGTGTACAAGAGACCCGAGGACGGCATAGTCCTTATAGACCAGAACAGCTGCAGGGGCTACAGGTTCTGTGGAATAGCCTGCCCCTACAAGAAGATATACTACAACTGGAAGACGGGCAAGAGCGAGAAGTGCATATTCTGCTTCCCCAGGGTCGAGACAGGGCAGCCCCCCGCCTGTACACTGTCATGTGTGGGCAAGATAAGATATGTTGGAGTGGTGCTCTACGACGAGACCAGGGTGCCCGAAGCCGCTAAGGCACCCGAGGACCAGCTGGTGAAGGCCCAAAGGGAACTCATACTAGACCCCTTCGACCCCCAGGTCATTAAGGAGGCCCGAGACGCTGGCGTGCCAGAGAACTTCATAAAGGCAGCTCAGGAGAGCCCCGTCTACTACATGTTCAAGAAGTGGGAGCTGGCACTACCACTACACCCCGAGTTCAGGACCCTGCCCATGGTCTTCTACGTGCCCCCGCTGAACCCCGTGATAACCGTGCTGGACAGGAACAACAAGTACAGCGCCGACTACAACAGCATTATACCCGCCATAGACAAGCTGAGGATACCTATAAGGTACCTTGCCAACATGTTCTCGGCCGGCAATGAGGAGGAGGTGCGCAAGTCCCTTAAGAGGCTGCTGGCGATAAGGGAGTTCTTCCGCCGCATAGAGGTCGAGGGACAGAGCAGGGCAGAGGCCTCCGCTGTGCTCAGGGAGCACGGGCTCACCGTTGACGACGCGGACATGATGTACAGGTGGCTCGCTCTGGGAAGGGACAGGTGGGTGATACCCACAAGCAAGAAAGAGCTAAGGGTAACGTTAACCCCTCGTGGAAGGGGCCCGGGAATGGGAGGCCGCCAGAGGGGGTGAGTAGTCCATGAGGACCGGTTTTGAGGCCCTGGTCCTATCCATGCTACTGGGTATTGCACTGGCCATAAGCCTGACGGTAGGCCCCCTTGTAACGGGGCAGGCGCCCGACGTTACAGCCAAGTACATTACGGGCAACCTAGTGCAAGACGCCCAGGCTGCCATGAAGGACGTTGCCGTAGAGTACAAGACGGGCCTCACAGCCCAGCAGATCGTATACCCCCTCAGCGACCCCGGGTCCGCTGAGGTCAGCTACAACATCATGCACAACGGAACCCACATTGCCTTCTACATAAAATGGAAGGATGAGACAAAGGATGTGCCCATTGGCGATGTGATTGACCAGTTCCCCGACGCAGTAGCGATACAGTTCCCGGTATTCAAGGGAGAACTACCCTACGTGTGTATGGGTAACACCCAGAACCCAGTCAACATAGTAATGTGGAAGAGCAACGCGGGCGCAGAGGCGCTGGTATCCGCATCAGCGTATGGAAGGGGACAGGTCCAGAGAGAGGCTCTTCAGATGTTCGAGTCAAAGACCCGCCCCATACACACCGCGCCACCCGAGGATCAGATATGGTACAGTGACGCCTACTATGAGAACGGGGAGTGGATGGTGGTCCTAATAAGGCCCCTGGGAAGCACCAGCCCTCTCACCCCCTCTCTCGAGCCCGGCTCCACCACCAGCATAGTATTAGCGGTGTGGGATGGGGCAAAAGATGAAAGAGGCGGGTTGAAGAAGACTAGTGGTTGGCTGACCGTTGAGCTGGAGCAGCCCGCAGCGCCAGCCGCGGCAGCCACAGAGACGGTGACCCAGACGAGCACGGTCACCGTGACCGCTCCCGGCGAAGGCGGTGTGCCTGGATGGTTTGTCGAGTTCGCAGTGGTCATAATAGTACTGCTGGCGCTAGCAGTGGTCTACCTGCTCGCGCGGAAGGGTTAGCGAAGATGGTTTTTTCAAAGGACGTGTTTTTTTCCAAGCCCTCAGGCAGATATGCATCTTTTTTCCTCTCCCATACCTTCTCTCTATTCCTGCTTTTCCTATACGCACTTGAGCTCCTCTTCAACCGTACCCTCATGCGTGTACTCATCTTCATACCCCCCAGTGGTGTCAGGGGCGCTCTTGAGTTCCTTACCTCATACCTAGGTCTCCTTGCGTTGAACGCCACCCTTGTCCTATCATTGGCCGGTATGTTCCTGGGCCTGGGAGTTGGGGTTGGCGTTATTTTCCTAGGGGGCCTGGTGGCTGATTTTGCTGGTTTGTTCAAGGTCAAGTACCTCCTCATACCCCTCGCACTTGCTGTTACCTACATGGATCGGAGGCTCCTATGGCCCTCTTTCATAGTGTCGTTGATGGTGTTATCGTCGAGCTTCACATACCTGTACCTGGGGTGGCTTGTGACCATACTCTGGGCCCTCTACCCGCTTCCCCAAATCATAAGGAGGGGTGTTACTGTAGACAAATGGACATACCTGGCTGTGGCACTCGCCACCATGCTAGCCGCTGGTCTCTTGACAAACCCCTATCATGTGGGCCAGGTTTTCATACTCGCTATGGACATAGTCAGCCCCTGGGTGCTTCCAGTCGCGCTACTCGCCTATGGACTAGCCCCCCGCTCACGGTTCGCAACGACATTACTTCTCACGGGTCCTGGGCTCCAGCTCTCCAATCAGGTCCTTATGCTGGCACTATTCATGATTGAAGAAGCCAATATTTATCCATCTACTACCAATGGGAAAAAGCGGGGTGTTCATGGTTGAAGAACACATTCAAGACACTTTCCGTGCTCCTCAGCTATCCTGGGGAAGCCCACAAGGTCCTGTACAAGTACAAGCAGGACCTAGGCGAGATACTCAGTGACGAGGACCCCCGGATAGCTAGGCTCATCATGGAGTTCATGGACAGGACCGACCCCTACAACATTGACGAGAAGTACGTCAGCCTCTTCGAGATGCCCCCCAAGTGCCCACTATACGCGCACGAGCACCTGCCCAACCAGAAGGAGAGCGAGGTGGGCAACTTCCTGCTGGAGATAAAGATATTCTACAAGGCAAAGGGCCTCGACATTGACGCTTCGAAGGAGATACCCGATTACCTCCCCGCTATGCTTGAGTACATGGCGAACCTTCTCCCTGACGACGAGGGCCTTGCCCGCTCGTTTGCGAGGAAGTACTTTAAGCCCTGGATTGGAAAGTGGGCAGAGTGCGTCAAGAAGGAGGGGGGAGAATATGCGCTCCTTGCAAAGGCTGTCATGATGGCCATTGACAGGGTCCTGGGGGACGAATCATAGCTCCGTGAGGGCCCTCCACACGGCCTTCGCCTCGGCCCTCCTCAGCACCTCGGCCACGCTTGACTTGGACATGTTAAGCATCCTGGCAAGGTCGTCAAGGTTCACCTTGCGGGGGACATCATAGTATCCCGCCCTTACCGCTGTTAGGAGGACCCTCTCCTGGAGGGGGGTCAGGTAGGCCTTGTTGAAGGGCTTCTCTATTGTGATCTCCACGTTCTCCTTGCCCAGTAGGGTCTCAAAGTACTCGGCTATCTGGCGGGCCTTTTTACGGGTTGTGAGTACAGTTAAACGAGAGACGCCGTTGGGGGCAACAGTGGTTCTGAGGAATATCATCTCCGGGTCATAGGAGCTGTACTTGCACACCTCGCAGGTCTCTGAAAGGACGAGTGCTATGTAGGAGTTTTTAGAGAGGCGGCCCCCCTTTATGCGGAGGTTCCTCGAGTTCCTCAGGACCTCCACGGCCTCTCTTAGTTTCCTGTTGTCGCCCTTCAGCTTAACAAGGTGAGTGGCATGGTTGTCGACGACCCTGTTCTCCAGTATTTCAATCTCGACGTCGACTGGCTTCTTCTTTAGCTCCTTCAGCACGTTGCAGAACCTGTGCTTGAAAATTATGTTTATTAGGACGACCATCTCGATTCTCCTTATGTCACCCGGTGGCGTGCTCTCGTCTCTACTCTTTAGAAGATGTGGTGGTAAAAAGTTTTCATATAAATAATAATTTTAGAAATATATTTACAGAAAACCTCCCCCACTAATCTGCAGGGGAAACGTTGAACCGGGACTCGGCCTCCCCTAGGACCTCATCGAACAGGCGGAGGGCCTCATCTATCTCCTCGTAGGTTATTGTCAGTGGGGGTGACAGGGCAAACCTGTTACCATAGTAGCCGGCCTTCTTCACCAACATGCCCTTTTGAAGAAGCCTCATTGTTATCCACGAGGTCTCCTTCGAAGCTGGCTTCTTGCTACGCCTGTCCCTCACGAGCTCCAGGCCCATGTACAGGCCCTTGTTCTGGAACTCTCCTATAAGAGGGTGCTTTTTCTCAAGGTCCTCGAATCCCTGTCTAAAGTACTTGCCCTTCTCCTCCGCCTGGCGAGCTAGGTTTTCCTTCTTAATGACCTCTATGGTGGCCAGGGCGGCTGCCACCCCCAGCATGTATCCTGCAAACGTGGTAGAGTGCGCTCCGGGGCCCCAGGAGTCCATTATCTCCCTCCTGCCAACTACAGCTGCGAAGGGGAGACCGTTTGCTATTGACTTTGATACTAGGAAGAGGTCTGGCTCCACGCCGGGGTAGTGGTCCACAGCCCACATCCTTCCCGTGCGGGCCCACCCGGTCTGTATCTCATCTAGGGCGAAGAGAATGTCGTGATCGCGGGCCAGCTTGTAGAGCGAGGGGAGCCAGGTGTCGGGGGGTATTATGTACCCCGCGGCACTCTGGTAGGGCTCTATGAGCATGGCTGCTATGTTGCATATTCCCTTAGACGAGTCCACCAGCCCGTAGTACTTAGAGCTTAGCATGTAGTCGACCTGGTGGAGACACTCCTCTGCACACGATTCGCAGTCCCGGGCCGTTTTCGAGCAGGGGCACCGATAGCAATAGGGGAAGGGTATCCTAACAATGGCGGTGTCGGCGGGGGGCACGGGGTATATCTGGGACCAGGTGCTGGTGCTGTGGGTGAGGGGGGCGGTTCCTATGGTTCGGCCGTGGTAGTCCCCCCACTGGGTCATTATGTACTGTCGGCCCGTGTATATGCGGGCAAGCTTTATGGCAACCTCGTTGGCGTCGCTCCCAGTCACCGTGTAGAATACCTTCTTGGGGAAACCCCCCGGGGTTATGCTGACGAGCTTCTCGCCAAGCCTTATCCTGTCCTCGGTAAGCATCTCGCTGTACTGGACTATCTTCTCGAACTGCCTGACAATGGCCTCCAGCACAGCTCTCCTGTGGTGGCCCGCGTTGCTCACGGCGAAGCCCGCCATCATGTCTATATAACGCTTCCCATCCACATCATAGACTACGGCGGTTTCCTCCGCCCTTTCTATTATGGGTGGGGCCTCGTACATGCTGAAGGGCATCGAGCCCAGGCTCTCGACCTCTAGGGCCCTTTTTATGACCTCCCTGCTCTTCTCCCCATAGCCCCACTCCTCGGCTGCCTCCAATATCCTGTCGGGATCGGGCCTGTATTTTAGGAGTTTCTCGGAGAAGTCCAGCCGGGGTGGTTTGTCCAATGGCCTCACCACCGTTTCATGATAACATTATGTCTTGTCCTTCTTTATACAATCTTACAGGAGTAGTAATTAATACTTCCATGCGCTCTTTGAAACCTATATGACAAGCAAGTACCTGAGCTGGGGGAAAGCCTCCTTGGCCTTCTCTAAGATATCCCGGCTCAGAGCCACAACTGACACCGCGGTAACCTCTCCCCCCTGGACGTGCGCGAGCCTCTGCAATGAGGTTAGGGTGCAGCCCGTCCAACTCACGTCGTCAACGACGATCACGCGGTCGTCCTTCGACACGGCCTTAGGGGGGAGGGTTATGTAGGCCCGGGACTTGGGCTCTCCACTATAGCTGTGAAGGGGGGTGCAGGGCTCGGTCAGGCCCCGGGGGACAAAGGTGTTCCTAAGCGCGTAGACAATCTTCTTACCCTCCAGCATCGAAATTATTGTGGCTATGGATATTCCTCCCCCCTCCACGGTGAGTATCTTGCTGTACTTCTTCGGGTCCAGGCCCCTCTTCAGCTCGATGGCGGCCCATACTGCTAGGTAGGGTCTCGTGGAGAGGACGTTGTTGAGCTCTGGGCCCTCCATTATGCCCTCCCTAAGGGACTTCTCCAGCGATGCACGGGGGTCGATCAGCTTCGAGAGACGGGGTAGCAGCTCCCTTATACGCTTGATGCTCGGGTAGAGCTTGCCTGTGGAGTATTTGCTCAGGGTAGGCATGTCTATTCCCAGTTCCTGGGAGACCCTGGAGAGACCCAGCTCGTCCTTGGCCAGCCTTAGCAGGGAGTTGAACAGCAGTTTTTCCTCCAACATGCTCAACCCGGTCATCGTCCCTCCCTTTTTGCGTCTCCTGGTATTTTCTTGTATGGTATTTTATAACACATGTGTTTGGGCCCTGGCTGTAAGTATGACGGGTGTTGAAATATATATTTTAATGATGTTCTCAGAAAAACCTTCTACAGGGGGAGAAGCCCTGCCCACACTCTTCGCTGGACTGGACCTGGGTACGGGCAGTGTGAAGCTAGAGTGCTATACCCTGACCTTTGAAAAGTTATGTGACGCTTCCCAGCCTATAGGTCTGAAGACCTGGGAAGATAGCGGCAGGCTCTACGCAGAGCAGGACCTTGGGGAGATAATCAACACATCCGTGAAGTTACTAAGACTCGCGGTAAAGAGAGCCGAGAAGAGAGGGTTCGACACGCTGGTGATAGGCCTCTCGGGCCAGTCCCCCGGGCTTGCACTTATAGACAAGGAAGCGAGGGCCCTCCACCCCTACATATCCTGGATGGATAGGAGGGCCGTTGAAGAGGCCAGGCTGATCGAACAGGAGGTCGGGTGGGAGAAGATAAGGAAGCTCACCGGCCTGAGGCCTGACCCGCTTTTCACGGGACCCAAGCTTCTCTGGGTAAAGAAGAGGAAGCCCCAACTCGTTGAGAGGGCCTACATGGCTGGGCAGCTGAAGGATGTCCTCTACTACGTGTTAACGGGTAAGAAGCTGACTGACCACACACATGCCAGCGAGACCCTCCTATACGGCCTGGAGAGGGGAGGGTGGGAGCCCCTACTGCTTGAGAAGAGTGGAGTCGAGGACCTCGGCCTTCTCCCCAGTATAGAGGAGTCAATACACTTGGAGGACGCCACGATAAACGCCCGGGGGCTCCTTGAAGCGAGTGGAGGTATGAGGATATACGTGTCCCTGGGGTGCGTGGACTCCGTCTGCTCACACATGGTGACAGAGTCGGGGCGGCGAGACATTGTCGTGGACACCACTGGCAGCTCCACCTGCCTCAACTTCACGGTCGACGAGCCCCGGGGCGACCCCTGGGGGGCCTTCGAGGTCTACAGGCACGCTATCGCGGGTAAGTGGGTGGCCGAGGCCTCTCTCCCCACGGGAGGCAGGGGTCTCGAGTGGCTCTTGGAGACCCTTAGCCTCTCCTGGGATGCCCTAGAGGGTCTTCCCAAGGGTCCCTCCGAGCTTCTCTTTCTCCCCTTCCTTGAGGGGACACGTAGCCCCGACTGGCGCCCAGGTATGCGGGGGCTTGTATACGGTCTTAGCCTCTCCACTAGCAAAAGTGACCTCATCAGGGCCTATATGCAGGGGGTGGCCCTTTGGGAGAGGGTTATTGTCAGAAAGGCTGAGGAGTGGAGGGGTAGGGGGTTCAGTCTCATGAGGGTGGTCGGCGGCGGCTCCAGGATTGGCTTGTGGAACTCTAGAAAGGCTGGAATCGTCGGCCTCCCTGTGGAGAAGATGCCCTGGATTGACGCGAGCGCCCTCGGCGCCGCGGTTACGGGCATGG
>JALWDA010000114.1 GCA_027014955.1 Desulfurococcales archaeon
CCGCCGCCGTCTATTCGAAAAACCCGCTGGGAGGCTATGCTACGTCACCCTCGTCCCTCTTAAGCCCATGGCTAGGGATGAGATAAGGAAGCTCGAGCTCGCACTCATACTAGGGAGCATGTTCCGAAAGGAGGTTATAGACCAGGTCCTCAGCAGCACCGATAAGGTTACTTGGCTCGACAGCCTCATCGTAGCTGCGGGGGCCCTGGCGAGGGAGAGGGCCGGCTACACGGTCCCCAAGATTGCCGAGGAGCTGGGAAGGAGCGAGACAACCATCAGGAACCACCTCCAGGGCAAGACCGAGGCCGGCCGCATAGTGAGGGCGACCTACGAGGACCGGGTGCAGAACAAGGGAGAGCTAAGGCTGGAGACCCCCCTGCTCCCCGGCGAGGAGTCGGAGAAGTGCAGGGAGCTGGAGGAGAAGCTAGCCAGGGCAAGGGAGCTGGCCAAGAGCCTGGCTGAGGCCCTCTCCTGACGTCCATGTCAACTAGGGTTTTTTATTAAAAAACTCTTGTGGGGCCTCCTCCTTCTCCGCAAGCGCGTTTGTGAGCCGCAGGCTGTGGTCCTTTAGGCTTCCTTCTCCCTCTCGTTTACCCTCACCCGTTGGGGGGAGTCTATTATTTAATAAGCCCCCGAGGCCGAGACTCTTGTTAGCCGAGGGGGGTGAATGGGTTGGAGGTCTTCCCGGGGCTGGCTTCGGGCAGCAGGGACGCTGACCCCTACGGGCAGGCGGTGGACCTCCTAGTGGGGGTGCTTTCGAGGAGGCTGAGTGTGGGAGACCGCTGGGAGCTGGAGCGCCTCGTGGCCGAGCCCCCGCGTCACGTGGGGGCGGATTTGGCGTTCCCCCTCATGAGGTTCACCCGGGGGAAGGCGGGCAGGGACATGGTTGAGGGGATTCTGGAGGAGCTGAGGGAGAGCCCCCTGGTCGCCCGGGCGGAGCTGGTGGGGGGCTTCCTCAACCTGTGGCTGGAGCCCCGGGAGTATTCCCGGAGGGTCTTCGAGGCCCTCTCCACTATGGGCGAGCGCTATGGGGCCCCGCCCTCGCTTGGGAGGAGGCTCCGGGTGGTGGTGGAGCACACCAGCGCCAACCCCGTGCACCCCATACACGTGGGCACAGCCCGGAACACTAGCCTGGGGGACACGCTCGCCCGGATGCTCCACTTCTACGGGCACGAGGTGAACCGCAGGTTCTACGTGGACGACGTGGGGGCCCAGACCGCTTACCTGGCCTACGGCCTCCACAAGCTAGGGGGCCCCGGGGAGTGGAGGAGGCTCTCCCAGGGCTGGAAGCCCGACCACTGGATTGGCCTGGTCTATGCCCTGACCTACCAGCTGGTGGAGCTCGCCGGGCTCAAGAAGAGGATAGAGGAGGCGAGGAGGGAGGGCGGGGAGGAGTACCGGGAGCTCGTCTCCCAGCAGGACCGCCTGGTCTCCAGCCTGGCCCGGCTGAGGGAGAGGCACCCGGAGGTCTTCGACCGTCTTAGCAGGGCCGTGTTGGAGGACCCTGACCCCCAGGCCCGGGTCTACGAGTGGATAAGGCTCTACGAGAGGGGCGAGGAGCCCGTACGTGGCATCGTGAGGTCGGCCGTCGAGATGGCCCTGGAGGGTATGAGGCAGACCCTGGACCGCCTGGGGGCGGTGTTCGACGCCTGGGACTTTGAGAGTGACCTGGTCTGGGGGGGCCTTGTCGCGGAGATTCTGGCGCGGGCCCGGCAGAGCCCCTACTACACCCTCCACAAGGAGGCCGAGGCCCTGGACCTGGGGAGGCTCGCGGAGGACCCCGAGGTTAGGAGGAGGCTCAGGATACCCGGGGCGCTCGAGGTCCCCCCGCTCATACTTAGGAGGAGCGATGGGAGCACCCTGTACACCACGAGGGACATCGCCTATAGTGTGAAGAAATATCAGGAAACCAAAGCGGACCTTATAGTCAACGTGGTTGGGAAGGAGCAGACCCTCCCCCAGGCCCAGGTTAGGCTCGCCCTCTATGCCCTGGGGTACCAGGAGGTGGCGGAGAGGATGCTCCACTACAGCTACGAGATGGTGAACCTCCCCGGGCGCAAGATGAGTAGCAGGAGGGGAGAGATAGTCACCGTCGACGAGGTGCTAGACAGCCTCCGCGAGGGGGCCTTGGGGGAGATGCAGGCCCGGGGCATGGACTACCCCAAGGGCCTGAGGGAGGAGATAGCCGAGAAAATAGCCGTGGGGGCCCTCCGCTACTTCCTCGTGTCCGTCGACGCTGACAAGCCCCTCACCCTCGACCTGAGGGAGGTACTTGACTTCAACCGGAACACAGCCCCCTACATCCAGTACTCCTACGCCCGCGCATCCGGCATACTACGCAGGGCCGGACAGGCCCCCAACGAACCACCAAGCCACGACCCCGCGGGGACTCCGGAGGAGAGGTGGCATCTCCTCAAACTAGTAGGCCAGTACCCCTACCGCCTCGGGAGGGCCGTGGCCGAGCTGAGGCCCGAGTACCTCGTCGAGTACCTGGGTCGCCTGGCCAACGCGTTTCACAAGTGGTACGACACGGACCCCGTTCTCTCAGAGGAGGACCCCGATGCGAGGGCGTACAAGCTGGCCCTCGTGGGGGCCCTCCGGAGGGTCCTGGGGAGCGCCATGCGCATACTGGGGGTGGAGCCCCTGGAGAGGATGTAGCACTACTCCCACCACGATGACCCTGGGGCGGGGCCCGTGCGCCATGCCGTGAAGACCCTCGTAGGCGAGCTGAGGCGCACGGGCCAGAGCATGGCCTCCCTCACCCTCAGCCTCGGGGGGGAGTACTTCTACAGCCTCATGCTCCTCGCCGCCAGGGACCTCCTGGCCAGCCTCCCCCTGGTGACTAGCCTGATTCCCGTAATGGCGAGCGTGCGGGGGGGCGTATACTCTAGCATTGGGAGCAGGGTCTCCACCCTCCTCCACTTGGGCTACGAGCTGGGGGGCCTGGGGGGAGACTTTGCCCGCAGGCTCCACCGGAGCGTCTACCTGGTTCTACTCCTGCTGGGCGTCTACGTGGCGCTCCTGACGGGGCTCCTCCACCCCGAGATAAGTCTCCCCCAGGCCATGTACGCGGCCCTGGCTAGCCTCAGCCTCGCCCACCTGGCCATGTTCCCCCTCGTCCTCCTCATGGCACGGGTGGTCTTCTCCCGGGGCCTTAACCCCGACAACATAATGGCGCCCCTCATAACCCTCCTGGGTGACCTCTGGACGGTGCCCACCCTGCTTCTCGTCGTCCTTGTACTGGCCGACTGGGGATGGGCCCCCGCCCTCCTGCTCATGGCGGCCCTCCTGGTCCTGAACCTGGCCGCTGCGGCACGAGGCCTATCCAAGAAGGGGGTTCCCAGGGTGGAGAAGCAGGTCGTGGGCCAGCTGGGCGCCAGCATGCTGGTGGCTATCGCGATTGAGGTGCTGGCGGGCCTCCTCCTATCCCTAGGCTTCCACCGCCTGGCCGCCAACCCGGGGCTCCTGGCGGCGTTGCCCATAATGATGCAGGCCGGGGGCGCTGTCGCGAGCATCAGTGGGAGCAGGATATCCACGTTCCTCCACCTGGGCGGCTACCCGCCCCGCCTCCTCCCAACCCTCATGC
>JALWDA010000115.1 GCA_027014955.1 Desulfurococcales archaeon
GTGCTAGAAACGACGCGCCACGGGGCCTGGCCGAGATCGATCCTGGAACTGGACTCTCATTCTCGAGCCACCAGGGTGGAGTGTACCGTAGCGATATAGCCTGGATAGCTGAGGAAGCATCAAAGAACGGGGTCACACTGGTTCAGAGCAGCTGGGGGCCGGCACTCTATACCATAGAGTCTAGCGAGGAGGACGCCCTTGCAGATCTATACCTGGTAAAAGGGCTCTTGTCTGAAGCCGGGATGCAGGGAGAACTCTATATAGCCAGGCCGCGTAATAAACCAGCCTCTGTATATACAGTTTAGACCTCGCCTTGGACTGTCTGCTTCGCGGCCTCAAGGAACGTGTGCTCGTGGACCTCGAAGTATCCTACAGGCCTCATGGTGGCGGGCGCAGGCATGTATCCTCTCTCGGCTTCCCAGAGCTCCCTCTTCAGTAGCTCCCTCACGGCTATCCTTATCACCTCACTCCTACTGCTGTATCTCCCGGCTTTGACTAGCTCCTCGATCCCGTTCACATATATCTCGGGCATCTTTACAGTCACGAGCTTCATGCTCTACAACCTCCGTACGAAAACTATATAACCTCTCACTAATATTACACGTAAACCCCTCTTTTCACCAAAAGTAAAACACTATAGTAGACACACTCAAAGTAATCACTGTATATGTTAGGCCAGGTAACACCATTAACCTCTTGTGAACTAACACCCAGAAGACAGGCCACAACATACCATGGATAATAACATAGTCTACCATAATTATTGTTATGATAATCCGAGGAGCACAGTATAGAATCTAAGCCTATTGCCGAGGCTATATCAAAATAGGGGGAGGGTTCTCGGCAGGGAAGAGGTGTTTATGGTATGGTAAGGTGTTATAATACTTCCTAATATGAGCTCTGCTTGCTCCTGGACTTCTTGGATCTTGGAACTAGTGTTATTGCTTTTTGTACCTTTATCTTTTTACCTGCCCAGACAGGCATGACGGTAGTCCCACTACCGGGGGACTAGCCGTTACAGGTTTATATAGAGTGGGGTTCTCATAGTGGGTTCCATTCGGCCACGCTCCTATGGGGATTATCTAGCTACTTGTCTAGGCCGTACACGACTACGTAGG
>JALWDA010000116.1:0-797 GCA_027014955.1 Desulfurococcales archaeon
GGGATTTTTACGTCCCTGGGGATTCCGCCCGGAGGGGCCGGAAAGGACGGTCAGCGTGTCTTGGCGGCGTTCCGGGGGACAGGTGGGAAGAGGAGCCGGAAGGCCTGGTCCACCTTGGAGACGGGGTGGATCACCAGCTTTTCCAGGGCCCGGGACGGGACCTTGTCCAGGTCGGGAAGGTTGGCCCTGGGAAGGATCACCTCCTTCACCCCCAGCCTCCTATACAGGTAGCCCACTATACCGTCGGGCAGAGCTAGGATGAGGACGCCTAGGATCACTCCTGTCGCCAGGAGCCAGTACTCTGTCAGATCCATCGCGAAGTCCTGTATGAAGATGAAGAGGAGACCGCCTATGAAGGGGCCTATGAAGACCCTAGTGCCGCCTAGTATAGCCATGAAGACTATGGAGGCGCTGAAGGTCCAGTATAGGCTCTCCGGCGTCACAGCGGACTGGAGCGGCGAGTACAGGCTCCCAGCTATGCCCGTTGCTAGACCGCTTATAGTATAGCTGAGCAGTCTTACCCTGCTCACCGGGTATCCTGCTACCTCCGCTCTGAACGGGTTGTCCCTGACGCTCTTGAACGCAAGGCCGAGCGGGCTCGTGGTTATCCGCCACAGTGCGAGGGCCACTAGGAGTGATACTGCCAGTATGATATAGTAGTAGCTTGTGACCTCTCCTAGAGGCCTGGATATGCCGTAGATGCCCTCGTCGGCCGCCGTCCCGTCTGTCCACTTGAGGGCTATGGCGTAGAGTAGCTGGGCGCCTGCTCGCGGGAGCATGGCGGCGTATCTCTTGGT
>JALWDA010000116.1:807-1118 GCA_027014955.1 Desulfurococcales archaeon
GTATGCCTGAGGCGCAGATAACCCGTCACCACTGCTATGACTAAGACTACTATGACTGCTAGGGCTAGCGACGCCGCGAATCCGAGGCCCAGCTTGACGCTTGCTATCGCGACAGTGTACGCGCCAGCGCCCCAGAACATGGCGTGGCCGAAGCTGAGGAGGCCCGTGTAGCCGAATAGCAGGTTGAAGCCTAGGGCTGCTACGCCGTAGAGTACTCCCGTTGCTAATAGCCTGGTGTAGAATGGCCCTACGAGCGGTGGCAGGACTGCTAGTATTATGAAGAGGGCCACTATGACGCCCGGGCCTGCTAG
>JALWDA010000117.1 GCA_027014955.1 Desulfurococcales archaeon
TTTCCTGGCGATAAGGGAGGGCGGGATATGGACTCCTGCGGGAGGTGGAGACAAAGAGTTCATGGAGATGCTTAGAGAGCGGGGATTCATAGTTAAGACTGAGAGGGGAGAGGAGGTGATCAGGATACCGTACTACCTCATAAGCTATGACAACGAGGAGGAGGATGAGATGAGCTATAGAGAGAAAGCTCTAATAATAGTGACGGCATACATAGGTGAAGCCTACAAGTACGAAGTGGAACGTGACGCTGCAGAGCTCACTTCTGGTCCTATAACATATTCGGGAGCCGAAACAAACTAGCTCTCCTCCATAAGCTTTTCCAATACCTCGAGGGGAACTATCAGGTAAGTTGTGGAGCCCCTCCTAAATAACCTAACCCTGAGTTCCCTCTCCACGAGCTTGGGGTGGCTGAGTAGTACTTGGATAGCGTCATCAAGCATTGAGTAGACAGAGTCCTCCTCATGGTATCTGTATAGGGCTCTAACCGAGATCCTCATCTCCCTCAGCCCTGCTGATTTGAGTATAGCGACATCCACACTCCCACGGGCCCGAGCGTAGCCCTGAAGTGCCACTCTCAGCGCCTTAAGGGCCTCCAACACATTAGGCTCCAACCCATTAATCACCTCTGCCCGCCCATCAACTTCTAAACTGGGAGCACTAGGCATGCCCGGAATAGCCGATCTACCCCTCCACAAGGGCCACGTACCACGGTGGATGCTCCGGATTATGACGGAGTTAGCTGATGCTATAATCGCTTACATGGTCGAGGTGAGAGGTCCCGATTCGGTGGTGGAGATGCTCTCAGACCCCTTCTGGTTCCAGGCCTTCAACAATGTGATCGGCATGGACTGGGATAGTAGCGGGAGCACCACAGTTGTCATGGGGGTCCTGAAGGAGGTAACCTGGAGGAGGCCAGAGCTGGGTGTGCTGGTGTTGGGTGGTAAGGGCGCCCATATGAGGAGGGTTCCTGAGGAGGCTGTTGAGGCGGAGAGGAGGCTAGGGGTGGATGCTGAGGGGATTAAGAGGGCTAGCAAGATCGCCGCTAGAGCCGACTCCAGCTTCCTACAGGACGGATACAACCTCTACCATCACGCGGTAGTAGTGGCGGAGAC
>JALWDA010000118.1 GCA_027014955.1 Desulfurococcales archaeon
GAATTATAAGAATTCCAGACCGAACGATGATTATGATGATTATTTTGGTGGCTATGATGACTATGATATGCGAATGAGATTACTATATGGCGGTTTTTATCCAGATTATTGGGATGATTGGGATTTTTATTATGGAAGTCCTTATTATGCTGGAAGGTTTGGCTATTGGAATGGTTATTATGATGGATACTGGGACGGTTATTGGGACGGTAGTTGGGGTTTTCCTCCTTATTACTATGGTATAGGTCCTGCTTATTATGGTTACAGTCTCTATTGGGGCTATGGATATTATCCTTGGTATTACAACCACAATTATTATTACATTTATAATGACTACAACCAGAACTCAGATTACAACAATAATTCAAACAGGACCTATGGTTATCGAGGCGGCAGTGTAGTAAGTTCCTCTAATTCAACTATGCCTCGTAGAAGATATGCTAGTAGGACTAAATCCACATCTACTCAGAATAATAGTTATGCATTCCGTAACAATAGACGTTATTATAATAGCTCAAGGAGTTATACTAGCACAAGGCCAAGAACAAGATATTATAATCCAAGTAGATATTCTACAACTAGTTCTGTGCGTACTCGTAGAACTTACACGTCTACTTCTAGGTCAATAAGACGTCGAAGTTATAATTCTTCGTTTTATAGTTATCCGAGGACGACGAGTTATAGTAACAATACTTACCACCGTTCATATAATTTCAATAATGACGCAGGGTATTCCCGCTCATCTTTCCGTAGCAATAATAGTTTTAGCGGTGGCTACTCTAGCGGTCCACGTAGCAGTTCAGTTAGTACAAGTACATCGCGTAGTGGCGGCAGGAGACGTTAGTTTTGCTTTTAAATCTTAAATTTTATCATATGAAAAGAGCTGTTTTATTACTCTTTACTGTTATAGGTATGTCCTTTTTTATGCAAGCACAGAATGAGTTAGATGCTTTGCGCTTTAGTAAAGTCTATTATTATGGGACGACACGTACAATGGGAATGGCTGGTGCGTTTTCAGCTTTAGGAGCAGATGCAGGGAGTTATGTAATCAATCCGGCTGCTTTAGGTTTGGCTAGATTTTCTGATGTTAGCTTAAGCACAGGTTTT
>JALWDA010000119.1 GCA_027014955.1 Desulfurococcales archaeon
TCGCTCCAGGAGGACGATGGCGTCCACGTCGTCCACGTCTACGACGTCCGGGAAGGAGTCGATCACCGGGTGACGAACGGCTTCTTCGACGCCGTCGCCCCGGTCTTCGACCGCAAGGGGGACTACCTGTTCTACCGGCGGACCCTCCACTTCTCCCCCTGGTACTCGAGCCTCGACACGACCTTCATCTACCCGCGGACCGAGCGGCTGATCGCCGTGGAGCTGGACGAGAGTCTCCGACCTGAACAGGTGGAGCATGAACGAGTACACAGTGTCAACACAGATTACCTCGGAGTCAGTGGGTAGCGACTATCTATATATCGCAACCGGACCGTCATGGAGGACTCAGACAACAAGTGTTTACGCACCTTACGCCAACCTTGTAATAGCTAGAGGCGTGTATGCTAGCATAGACGAGCAAGGCACCTCGACAGAGTTCGACATAGTACTCAAGGATATTAGCGGGAACACGTACAAGATTAGCCTATCAACCTGCAACCCCACGGGCGAGGAGTACAAGCTCTACCTCGGCACATCACTGATAAAGGCAGTGGAGACCGGGTGTAAATCTGGAGGGACACAGCTCGGCGGAGTAGCTACTAACGGGACAGCACTACCGGATGGAGTGGTAGGCACTACTATTAATGGTCTAATTAAGTATGTGGAAATAATACCAGTAGGAGGAGACAACGGTAGGACAGTACTATCACTATACCTCTACGTACCCGACCTTCCATATACAATTCCCGACGGCGTCTCAATATCTGTATTATCTGGATAACAACCTCTTTTTTCTCATGAAGAATTTTTTCGCCTCCTCCATTAGTGTCTCTCTGTTTAGTCCTAACGCTTCTAGTCCGTCCTGGACGGGCTTTTCCAGGTTGTGGGTTTCTAGCTCTTCAAGCTGTTTTATGATTTTCTTTACGGCTTCCTGGAGTGCTGAGAGCCTCATAACGTGGTGCTCGGGGTTCTTTACTAGCACGTAGATTACCACTTTCGCCCAGCTCCGGCCCGGTATGATGTTTATCGCACTGTCTATCACGTCTATCATGTCCAGGTACTCGAAGACGGTAGTGGCTCCATACGTTCTTCGCACATCTGATATAA
>JALWDA010000120.1:0-382 GCA_027014955.1 Desulfurococcales archaeon
CAACATCATCGTCTCTGTGGTGCTGGTTGAGTGGGAGGATGTTACAGGAGGGGTGTCAGGTTTCTCGGGGATCCCCAACCTTGGCTTTGGATCCATGGTGTTGGAGAGCGATAGGGCCTACTACTACCTGGCTTGGGGTGTCTTTCTGGTGGTGGTAGCCGGTCTCTTCAGCATGATACACTCAAGGGTGGGCAGGGCCCTTAGGGCGGTGAAGGACGGGGAGTTGGCGGCGGGAGCCCTTGGGGTGAATGTTGCAAAGAGCAAACTGATGGTCTTTGTGTTAAGCGCCCTTCTTGCCTCCTTGGCTGGGTGCATATACGCCCACTATCTCACCTTCATCAGCCCCAAAACCTTCAACATTTTATTCTCGGTAGAACTTGTT
>JALWDA010000120.1:392-1102 GCA_027014955.1 Desulfurococcales archaeon
TCACTGGCAGGGGCGGCCTTTCTGACTCCATTACCCCAGTTGCTTCACGTCTTTGACGACTACAAAGACCTTATTTACGGAGCCATCTTTATGGGGATGCTGGTTAAGGCGCCTCAGGGATTGGCAGGCATCGTGGGCGGCCTCTTTGAGAAGAGAAAGAGAAAGATCACCCTGCCAGGAACCTCTCCTCATCCCTCTTATTCACCCTCAGCTCCATCTCAATCTCAACAGGGTTCTGGAGAGGAGATCTTGAGGGTAGAGGGCTTAACCAAGAGGTTTAAGGGGGTTATGGCGTTGCAGGGCTTGAGCTTCTCTGTGAACAGGGGAGAGATTCTGGGGGTGATTGGACCAAACGGGGCGGGTAAGACCACCGCTGTTAATGTGATCACTGGCATAGAGCCCCCAACTGAGGGGCGAGTCTTCTGGAAGGGAGAGGAGATAACCGGACTGCCCTCCCACTCCATTGCCGCCAAAGGGATCGTGAGGACCTTTCAACATGTGCAGGTCTTTCCCACCATGAGCGTCCTTGAGAACGTGCTGGTTGGACTTCACCTGAAGAGTTCCTGTGGAGTGCTATCCACCATGCTGGGGCTTCCCAGGGTATCAAAGGAGGAGTCCTGGCTTCTGGAGAGGGCGTGGGAGATGATCTCCCTTTTTGGCCTTGAGGATAAGGCCCATGTCAGGGCCGGAGAGCTGCCCTACGGGGAACA
>JALWDA010000121.1 GCA_027014955.1 Desulfurococcales archaeon
TTACTAGTTCTTTCTATCCCACTTAGTTCAGATAAAACAAATGTGAATTTTTTATAAATTATATCATTATAGATTACTTTCTATCCCACTTAGTTCAGATAAAACAAAAATATGTCATATGCAGATCTTGCCCCAATTGATAACTTTCTATCCCACTTAGTTCAGATAAAACAAAAATATGTCATATGCAGATTTGCCCCAATTGATAACTTTCTATCCCACTTAGTTCAGATAAAACCCGAAATAGAATTTTTTGAATATGAAAAAGATAAACATCTTTCTATCCCACTTAGTTCAGATAAAACAGATAAAAAGTTAATAGATAAGATTTACAATGAATACTTTCTATCCCACTTAGTTCAGATAAAACGACTCTTTATTATCATCTCTGTTATTACGTTTATATCCTTTCTATCCCACTTAGTTCAGATAAAACTTTCGGCTCTCTCTTCCGATATATCACCACGAATAAAATCTTTCTATCCCACTTAGTTCAGATAAAACTATCATCCTCAATCTGTTCAACAATCCTTTTCATAACCTTTCTATCCCACTTAGTTCAGATAAAACGAGGGAACAAAAAGAGCAATAAAATTGATGATTGGACTTTCTATCCCACTTAGTTCAGATAAAACGGACTTCCAAGCAAACTCAGGTTGAAAGAGCAATGCTCTTTCTATCCCACTTAGTTCAGATAAAACAAGAATTAAAACTCTAAGAATTTTCTCAGGCGTCTTTATCTTTCTATCCCACTTAGTTCAGATAAAACTTGCTATCTGAACAACCTTGTCAAATATCTCCTTTCCTTTCTTTCTATCCCACTTAGTTCAGATAAAACGTATCTGTCATAAAGGCGGATATGGAGAAAAAACTGTCTTTCTATCCCACTTAGTTCAGATAAAACCTATTGCTGAAGGTCAAAAAATGATATTGAAGGGTTTTCACTTTCTATCCCACTTAGTTCAGATAAAACGTTTCATTTCTCTTTAGCTAAGATTGGTAAAACAATCTTTCTATCCCACTTAGTTCAGATAAAACGTTTCATTTCTCTTTAGCTAAGATTGGTAAAACAATCTTTCTATCCCACTTCTTTCAGATAAAA
>JALWDA010000122.1 GCA_027014955.1 Desulfurococcales archaeon
TCCATGCCTGCCTACCTCCACTTAACCTTGAACCCCACCATCCTAGCCATGCCGGCTAAGCTGTGCTCCGAGGGATAGGGGACTATGCACACGGCTATCTCCTCCACCTGTCTAGCGGTGGTAGGGCCTATGGCCACGAGCCGGGGGCACAGGTCCTGGAGCGCCGATCCGATCTTCCCTAAAGCCTTTGCGAATATGCGGGCTATGAGTGGACTGGTAAGGAAGATCTTATCGACTCCTCCCCCCGCCGCGAGCCCCGCGGCTTTTATGGCGTTGTCCCAGAGTGTCTCTGCATTATATACGTGGATGTCCTCCACGCTGGCGCCACATGCCTCTAGCACGCTGACTATGCTCCTCAGGCCCTGCCTCGACCGGGCAAGCACTACCTTCCTTGCTCCTGCCTCGCATAGAGCTTCTCCCAGGCGGCGGCCAGTATACTTTCCAGGCATTATTCCGCATTCCAGCCCTTCTCCAACCAGTGTCTTCCTTGTGACAGGACCTATGCATGCTGTGACAAGAGTGCCTGCAGCTATGCGAGCAGCTATAGTTTTTCTAAGCCTCCTGCACACCACGCTGGCTCCCAGGGAGCTGGTGAAGGCTAGATGCATCAGGCCTTCATGGCTTTCTAGGAGGAGAGCAAGCCTCCTGAAACCCTCTTCGATGATCATGGGCTTAACTACAGGTATCTGGACGGCGCTTATCCCTAGGGCCCCCAGGCGTTCGGCACCCCTCTTCTCCACAGGGCCCATGAGAAGCACCTTTATGCTGCCTTCCATATCCTCTCCCTCAGCGTGACGACCCTTCCCACCACTATGATCGCAGGGGAGGTGAAGCCCGTGGAGAGGGCTTTCTCTCTGAGCTCGGCGAGGGTGCCTGTGATGACTCTTTGCTTAGAAGTGGTTCCGTTCATGATGATCGCCGCTGGTTCCTCCCATCCCCTGGCCTCAGCCACTTCTCTGAGTATCTGGGCGGCCCTTGAGGCCCCCATTAGGATCACAAGGGTGTCCACCACCGCTGCGAGAGTCCTGTAGTCCACCTCTCCCTTCCCCTCGGACAGCCTGCCAGGTGCAATGGCTAGAGTCGAGGCCATCCATCTACTGG
>JALWDA010000123.1 GCA_027014955.1 Desulfurococcales archaeon
GCTCCTCCCCCGCGCCCCCAACCCTGGCTCGCTGCTTGTCCTGGACGAGATAGGACCCATGGAACTCTACGTCCCCGGGGGGAGAGAGTATTTCTATGAGGTTCTCCGAACACCCTCCTCCCGGATAGCGGGTGTGGTCCACAGGAAGCTCCAGTCCCACGACTCCCGACTGGCCAGGCTGATCGACTCCACCTCGATCGTACTGCGCCTGGGCCACGTCACCTGGGAGGAGGCTTATTGGAGGGCCTTGGACTGGCTCAGCGAATGTGTCCAGCCCTGAGCAGGCGCCTTTACCGCCGGGCTTGA
This sequence comes from Desulfurococcales archaeon, assembly GCA_027014955.1. Lineage (GTDB taxonomy): Archaea > Thermoproteota > Thermoprotei_A > Sulfolobales > Fervidicoccaceae > JALTXS01. Next base: position 307 of record JALWDA010000123.1, read on the forward strand.
AGCAGGATGGCGGGAGGCGGGTGCATACATGGGGGGAGGAGACGCGGTTTACTGGAGGGAGAAGGGCTTCACAGTGGTTGAGGAGGGCCGGGTAAGGCTACTCGTGCCCAACCTCAGCCTATACACGCGCCCAGACGGCCAGCCCGAGCCCGCGTGGGCCCCCGTCTTCTACAACCCCGTTATGAGGGACAACCGCAGCCTCACAGTGGCCAGCATCCTTGCTTACCAGGGGTGGCGGGTGAGGGCCTTCGCCGACCCCTTGGCGGGAGCCTGCCCCCGTGCGCTCAGGGCCCTGTTAGAGGCAGGCGTCCACGCTGCGTATGCGGCTGACATCGACCCCCTCGCTGTCTCGGTTTGCCGGGCCAACAAGCTCCTCAACAGGGTGGGGAGCGAGCTCGTGGTGGAGAGGAACGACGCCAACGCGTTCATGTACAGGCTGGACTACGAGGGCATCCCCGTGGATGCCGTGGACCTAGACCCCTACGGATCCCCCGTGTACTACGTGCAGGCCGCATCCCGGTTATTGGCGAAGAGGGGGCTCCTAATAATGACCGCCACAGACCTGGGCCCCCTGGAGGGCAAGTACCCCACCGTCACCATCCGGAGGTATGGAGCGGTGGTTGGGAGGACGACCTTCTCCAAGGAGATGGCAGCCCGCGTCCTCGTAGCGGGAGTCGCCCGGCTGCTCAGCCCCTTCGACCGCTCCGTGAGGCCCCTCCTAACCCTATATGAGAGGCACTACATCAAGCTCGTGGTCGAGGTGGAGCACTCAAAGGGAGGAGCAACCTCCACTGCAGGGCAGCTGGGGCTCCTTTGCGTGGACGAGAAGGGCATGCCTAGGGGGCACCTTCCCTTGGAGGAGCTCGTCCGCTCCTCTGGGAAAGGAGGGGAGGGGGAGTGCTGGAGGTCCATTGGGCCCCTTTGGCTGGGCCCCCTCTGGGACGTTGGCCATGTGGAGGGGGTGTTGGAGGCGGCGAGGCGGGAGGAGGGCGTGTCCCTGTCAGGTAGGGCGGTGAGGAAGCTGGAGCTGATGGTGGAGGAGGCGAAGGTGCCCATACCATACTATTATAGGCTGGACCTGGTCCACGCCATTGCTGGTAAGGGAGAGATGGAGCCCCCCCAGGCGGTTGTCGAGAGGCTAAAGTCTATGGGATACCGTGCGAGCAGAACCCACTTCGACCCCCGGGGGATTAGGACGGACGCGTCCCTTCAGGAGCTCCTAGAGGCTCTTTCCTGAACCTTCCTCTCGAGCCACTCGTTCAGTATTATACAGTCTCTGGGAGACCACCGTCCCCCGGGCCCACAGTCGCTGTAGTACCTGCAGGTGAAACAGGGTATCTCTACAAGAGTGTCAAGCTTTACATCAAGCCTAATCTTGCGGGGAACCCCGTAAAGCTTCGTGACTCTTCGGCCATCTATCGTGACGGTCTCTTTCTTTATCAACCCCTTCCGGCTTAGCTTCATCACGAGCTTGGCTATCTCCTTTACCTCTATCCCAAGCTCGCTGGCAAGCTGGCTCTGGACAATCCCCTCCTGCCCGTGGGATTTTATCGCCTCAAGAACCTTGGCCTCAAGCTCTCCATCGGCTCCCACGTTCCCGTCCTGCATTTGACACCGCCTCCCCTCTCGCCCTACATGGCTGGCGGTCTCGGAGTTGTATGCTCTGAGCGAGGGTGAATACACGCCAGAACATTGCTAGGCCGTGGATCATGTGTCGCCGTGTTTGACAGCCCCATCTGGAACGACATCTGGGTTCAGGTGGGTCACACGGTGTAACCCAGGTGCCCCTTGGGCACACTAATAGAAATAATCACGTCCCTTGAATATAAGGGTTAGTATCCATGAACAAGTTGGGCTTAAACAACAGGGCTTCCCACAAGGGTGGTCTAGGCCCCATACCTCCGCTCTCTCTTCTGGTAGGAGCGGATGGCTCTCCACAGGTCGATTCGCCTGAACTCGGGCCAGTAGGCCTCCGCGAAGTAGAGCTCGGAATAGGCGCTCTGCCAGAGGAGGAAGTTGCTTATCCTCTCCTCCCCGCTGGTCCTTATGATTAGGTCGGGGTCGGGGGCCCCGTTCGTGTAGAGGTACCGTGTGAAAACCCCCTCGTCAATATCCCCGGGGTCCAGGCGCCCCGAGGCCGCGTCCCTCGCTATGAGGCGGGCTGCCCTGAGTATCTCGTCCCTCCCCCCATAGCAGAGGGCTATTTGGAGCGTCCTCTCCCCAAACCCCCGGGTCTCATCCTCGAGCCTCCTCGCCTCTTCGAGCACGTCGGGGCGGACCAGCTCCCTCCTCCCAATGACCCTAACCCTGACCCTGCGCTCCCTTATGCGGGGGTCGCTCCTAAGCTCCTCCATGCCTCTCTTTATTATGTCGAAGAGGTGCTCCCTCTCCTCGGGGCTTCTGCGGGTGCAGTTCTCGGTGGACATCGCGTATATCGTGACATGGCTGACGCCCAGCTCCCAAATCCAGTCCAGGACCTCCCGCATCCTCTCATATCCCTTCTCGTGCCCGAAGAAGACATCCCAGCCCTGTAGCCGGGCCCACCTCCTGTTGCCATCGGGTATAATGCCAATGTGGCGGGGCATGGGTCCCCTTCTTATCTGCCTCCATAGAAGCCTCTCGTAGGCCCAGTACGCTGGCCTAAGCATCTTCTCCAAAAGCCTCAGGAGCCCCAGGGCCACAACCTTCTCCTCCCAGCACCACACCGAGGCCGCCTGGCCCCCTACCCGTTATAGAGTAGCCCCTGGTCAGGTTTAAAAACGTTGTAATCACCCACACTACAACGGTGCACCCCACATGGCTAATCCCCGCGAGGCGGCTGCGAGGAAGGTGGCCATCGGCTCTGCCAACAAGTCCAAGATAAATGGGGTCAAGAGGGCCTGGTCCCTCATGGGTCCAGCGACATTCGTATCCACCCGTGTCCACGGCCCCGTGTCCCAGCCCCTGTCGTGGACGGAGACCCTGGTGGGAGCCCTCCACCGTGCTGAGAGGGCCCTCGAGCTGGTGACCGGCGCCGACTACGCGGTGGGGGTGGAGGCCGGCCTGGTGCCCCTGCCCGTGCCCAGCGGCTACGTTGACGTTCAGGCGGCGGTGATCATCGACAAGAGGGGGCACGTAAGCGTGGGGCTGAGCAGTGCATTTGAGATACCCTACGTGTTCCTCCCCAAGGTCTCCAAGGGGATAGAGCTGGGCTCTGCCGCAGAGGCCTGGTG
>JALWDA010000124.1 GCA_027014955.1 Desulfurococcales archaeon
CCCCCCCGACGCCCACGTGCCCCCACCCACCAGCGTAGAGGCGGGGCTGAGGGCCAGGGTCGCTAACGACACGGGGCACCCGGCGAGCGTCCAGCGGATCGTCGTGGACAGCGACTTCTTCACCCTCTACGCCGACTCCTACGGGAGCATACTGACCAACGACCTCAGCATAACCGTGACGAGCGACCGCACCGCCGTGGTCACCGTGGGCAGGAGGCCCCCCCTCCCCGGCCTCCAGTCCATGCCCCAGACCCGGTTCCACAGGCTCAACATAATACAGGGCCTGGGCCTCCAGGAGGCCAAGCTTATGATGACCCACGGCTACTAGGAGGGAGCGAGGAGCATGGCCGCGCAGGAGAGCCTAGAGAACGCCACCACCACGGCCCTTGGGGTACTGGGGGGCTGGTTCGACCCCCAGAAGATACTCTTCGTACTCATAGTACTAGCAGCAACCGCCATAGCCGCGACCATTATAAGGAACATCCTCCAACGGACCCTCCCCCGCTGGCTCCCCACAGACATAAGCCGGGCCCTGATAAGGCTCTTCTACTACGGCGCCTGGACCCTGGGCATAATAATAATACTCCAGGACGCCTTCGACATCCCCCTCGGCAGCCTCCTCGTAGCAGGCGGGCTCGCGGGCATCGTGATAGGATTCGCCAGCCAGACGGTGGTGAGCAACCTCCTAAGCGGGATATTCATCTACTTCGACCGACCCCTCAAGGTCGGGGACGCGATAGAGCTCCCCGACCAGGGGATAAGCGGGGTTGTCACGGACATCAACATAATGAGCACCCGGATAAGGACCTGGGACGGGATAAACCTCCGCATCCCCAACGAGAAGCTCTTCAACAGCGTGATAAAGAACATATACGGAACCGTGGCCAGGAGGGTCGAGTACAGGATAGGCATAAGCTACTCCAGCGACATAGAGAAGGCCAAACAGATAATAAAAGAAGCAGCCCACCGCCACCCCTACGCCCTCGCCGAGCCCGAGCCCTTCGTCTTCGTAGAAGAATACGGCGACAGCGCCGTCATACTAAACGCCAGGGTCTGGGCCCCCACGCGCAAGTGGTTCGACGTCAAGACCAGCCTCCTCGAGGAGATAAAGAAACGGTTCGACGAAGAGGGCATAGAGATACCCTTCCCCCAGGTCGTCAACTGGTTCCCCGAGCCCCTCCACATAATAGAGCAGACCCCCGAAACCAAGAAGGACGCCAACAACCAACAAGGCAGAGAAGAAAAAAGATAGTGAAACACGTCATCTATTATCAATCTACCATCATGTAAATGCTGGGGACAAATCCGCCTCCGCCAAGGCATGACTTCTAGAATCTCGTATATTAGGACCTATTTTTGCAAACATGCCTCTAACAGACAACATGGGGGGGGGGTAGTTGTGACTTCTTTATCAACCATAGGCGAGTCCCACGATTGTGACTAGTCTGTCCAACAAACCCCAACCCTCACGTAAACGATTACTGGTATTGATTACCTGGGCATCTGAACAAGGGTTCATGAACAGTGCGCTCTGCGGCGGAGAGGCTGGGTTTGACTGAATTTGTCAAACCCAATCTTTTTCCCCCATCTGCTTGACTTCTCTCGTGCAACTCTCAAGAGTTGGGGAGAGTGTAATGGGGATGAACGTGGGCAGGGTTCTCCCAACCTTGATGGCCCTGCTGGCAATCATGGTCCTGGTGCCCCTATTCTCAGGGGAGGCGAGCGCTCAGACCTACTATGTCAACAACACGGCCGACTTCCTCAACGCGGTCCGGAACGCTGGGAGCGGGGACACTATTGTATTCGCCGAGAACATGACTATCGACCTGAACACGATTGGGTCCTGGAGGCCCGGAGGCGAAGGGCCGAGGCAGGAGATAGGGGATGGGTACTGGGACCTCTACAACATAACTGACTTGACCATCCAAACACTGAATAATAACATTAGCGTGACCGTGAAGGGCAGTGCAATAAGGCTATTCGACTGCACCAACGTGGCAATAATTGGGCTAAGGCTGGACGCGGATGTCTGGGTGGATGGGTCAGACATGGCTGATATAAGCCATAACGTGTTCGTGAGGATAGGGCACATCCTGTGGATAAAGGGAGGCTCTAAAGACTTCCTTGTTATGTTCAACGATTTCGAGAATGGGGGCGGGCTCCTTCTCGAAGACGTTGGTCGAGCGACCCAGGTGCTGGGTAATAGAATAAACGGGCTTCCCATACTCTACGTGGAAGGCAATGACGTGGGCATCTCGGGCCTTGAGGAGGGTCCCTATGGGCAGATTGTAGTTGCCCATAGCAACAATGTCGAAATAAGCTTCCTCAACATGACCCTGGCCAAAATAGGTAGTGTTAAGTACCCCATTGTCATCACCAACTCAAACTCCGTAAGCCTAAACGGGATAGTCTTTGACATGGGCGACTTGAGGATATACAACTCCAGCAACATACTCATGGGCGCGCTCAGCATAGGGTGGCTCGGCCAGGTGGTCATCAATGATTCTAGAGACGTCATGATCTCTCACAGTGAAATCCAGGATTGGGGATGCATCGACAGCCACATCATATATGTAAGGAACTCCAAGGACGTGGAGCTCAGGGAGAACGAGGTTACACTCCACGACATGACCCTGCTAGAAGTCCAGGATTCAGATAACGTGGTTGTGAAGAATAACAATATAACAATGCTGAGACCCTGCGTACGCAAATACACGCCACTAACAGCGATATATATAGAGAACGTGACGGAGGCCACCATCGAGGGCAACAGGTTCAAGGCCAACTACACGCTCGGGGGAACGACCATCCGCCTGCCCAGCATGGTAGAGCTCTATGGTGTTCCAGACATTAAGGTTAGGGGGAACAGCTTCACAGCCAACCTTACCAACGAGGATGGCGCGCCCCTGAAGAAGGGCAAGGGCGTGTTCATCAAGGACTACTTTGGAATCCCCTATAGAAACGTTACCATAGAGGGCAATAACTTCACGCGACTCAGCACAGGCATAGTCCTATCAAGCAATCAAGACGTAGACATGACAATAAACGTGATAAGAAACCTCTTCGACAACAACGGGGAAGCAATCCTGCTTACTAGGGACGTGAAGAACATAACCATAGCCTGCAACGTCTTCAAAGAATCCCCCATAGACGCCATGCGGTTCATTGACTCCAATGAAGCTCATATATTCCTAAACGCCTTCCTCTTCCAGCACCCCGCCCAGCCACTATGGCTCCCCTTTGAGGAGGAAATACACTCTCCCATAACCAACGATAGCCTAGTATCACCAGTGCCCATCACATACGAGTATGATTCCAAAGACTTTACCTCTAGGCTGGGCAACTACTACTCCTGGCACGACAACACCGACGCCAACGGGGACGGCATAGCGGACAACCCGATGAAGGTTGCCACGGACTACTCCTACGACCCGCCACGCGGCATATACGACGAGTTCCCTATAGCCGACCCTAGTC
>JALWDA010000125.1:0-411 GCA_027014955.1 Desulfurococcales archaeon
CGAAACGTCACAAGCTCATTGTGGAGTTCTTCAAGAGGAAATTGATAGAAGACAAGGAAGGATTCCCCGTAAACGAGATACTGAAAAAGTGCTGACGGAGGTATATGAGCGACTTTTCAAGTCAAAGCGCTTTTGTGCCATGATAAATATGTCGCTGTTTATCGAATACGATCGATAAACTCGTACGCATTTATCGAATGAAATCGATAAATTCACACACTTTGCTATAATAAAATCAGAATATCACCGGGAGTGATAAATATGCGTGTGGATGAGCTTTATCTCATGAACCCTTGGTGGCGCTCTTTAAATGAAATCAATAATGATCGGCATATAAGATACTTTGAAAGCAGCGATTTCAAATATTACCCAGAAAAACTCTTCAAAGAGGTCCCGCCAGAAAAGCCTGGT
>JALWDA010000125.1:421-1080 GCA_027014955.1 Desulfurococcales archaeon
CGGTATCTACACGATCAGAGGACCGAGGCAGGTAGGGAAGACGACGTTTCTCAAACTTTACATCAGAAATCTTCTTGAAAGCGGCACGAGACCAACCGATATCTTTTTCTTCACTTGTGATGGGATAAACGACAGATTCGACCTCATAGAGACTTTGAAAATCTACTTTCAGATTTTCAGAAGAGAATCAGGCAAGATGAAGTACATCTTCATAGACGAGATAACTTCTATAGAAGATTGGCAGAAATCGATAAAGTACCTGGCAGATATAGGACTTCTTGAAGACTCACTCGTAATTCTAACGGGATCTTCTTCTTACGACCTGAAGAAATCCAGTGAAAGGCTTCCTGGAAGAAAAGCTCACGGAAAGGATCTGATCTATGCTCCGATAACTTTTAGAGAATTCTTAAGGAATCTTGGCATAGAAATAGAAGGAAAATCGATAGAGGAGATTCTCTCGCTTTCTGAAAGCGACTTAAAAGTTCTCAACATCAAAAACGCATTCCTGAAAGAATATTTTTTGAAATATCTCGGCACCGGGGGATTTCCAAGGGTGATAAACGATTTTCTAAAAGAAGGCAAGATATCTGAATTGACCAAAAACATATACAAAGACTTCATACTTGGAGATTCTGAGAAATATTTGAAAACGAGAACAA
>JALWDA010000126.1 GCA_027014955.1 Desulfurococcales archaeon
AGACTACGAAAAAGTAGTAGCCAAGGCACAGGAAGCTTTCAAATACTGGCGTATGGTGCCAGCTCCTAAACGCGGTGAAATTGTACGCCAAATCGCTTTAAAATTACGCGAATACAAAGAAGACCTTGGCAAGCTTGTTTCATATGAAATGGGGAAAATCTACCAAGAAGGTCTTGGCGAAGTACAGGAAATGATTGATATAGCAGATTTTGCTGTTGGTCAATCTCGTCAGCTCTATGGTTTTACAATGCATTCAGAACGTCCGCGCCACAGAATGTACGAACAATGGCATCCGCTCGGACCTATCGGAGTTATTACAGCTTTCAACTTCCCTGTTGCTGTATGGGCTTGGAACGCAATGATAGCTCTCATCGCCGGTGATACAGTAATTTGGGCTCCATCTTCTAAAGTACCTCTCTGTGGTATTGCTGTACAGAACATTATGGCTGAAGTATTGCGTGAAAACAATCTACCAGAAGGTATTATAAACGTTGTTATTGCTCGTTCACGTAACCTTGGTGATACAATCGTTGATGACAAACGTTTACCACTTATTTCATTCACTGGTTCAATACCAGTAGGACGCCGCATTGCTCAACGTGTTGCTAAACGTCTTGGTCGTTCTCTGCTTGAACTCGGAGGTAACAATGCAATCATAATTTCCCGTCACGCTAATCTAGATTTAGCTTTACGTGCTGTCATCTTTGGTGCAGTAGGTACTACAGGTCAGCGTTGTACAACTACACGCCGCCTTATTATCGACAAAGAAGTTTATGATAAATTCGTTAGCCGTCTTGTAAGCGTTTACAAACAGCTAGAAGGCCGCGTAGGTCATCCACTCGATCCAAATACTCTCGTTGGTCCAATGATTGACAAACAGGCAGTTGAAACGTATCAGTGGGCTATTGGCGAAGCTCTTAAAGAAGGCGGTAACCTTGTTTACGGTAACTATGTTTACAAGCCAGAAGATGGAAAACCTGAATACGCTGCAGGTACCTACGTACGTCCAACTCTTATCGAAGCAGAAAACCATTACAAAATCGTACAAGAAGAAACATTTGCACCTATACTCTAC
>JALWDA010000127.1 GCA_027014955.1 Desulfurococcales archaeon
CGTCCTCAGCCACGTGTCCTTCGCGTAGCTTCCCTCGACCCTTACCTGAGCGGGGACGCCCTGTTCATCGATGAGCCTGTTAAGCTCCCCCAGAACCCAGCCTAGCACCCTCTCGGCCTTCTCCCTGTCCTCCCTGCTGGGCCTTATCTCCTCTAGCACGGTTCTCTCTATCTCTTCCATCCTCTCCTCCATGCCGCCGCACCCTCATGGCCTGCCATATCGTAGGGGGACCCGGTGGAGGGTCTCATATATTGGTCCACGGGGCGTCAGCGTGCTTTTCTTGAGCCTGACCTCCGTCACCCTCATCTCCCCCAGCTCGAGCTCGCCCATCTCGATTATCATCCTCGTCAGACTGGAGAGATTCCTGGACCCCTTGACCCTCGCAAGCGTCACGTGGGGATGGAAGGACTCGCCCTTGAATCCTATCCCGGCCCGTCGGGCAGCTGTGGTGGCCTTCTTGTGGAGTTCGTGCAACTCGCTGCTTCCCTGCTCCACCCCCACCCACACGACCCTGGGTCGGGAGGGGCTGGGGAACGCCCCTAGGCCCTTAAGCCTTATCGTGAAGGAGCTCCTCGAGAGGGCCTCGGTCATCTCGTTTTTGAGGGGCTCCACATCAGCCTCGGGGACCTCTCCGATGAATAGCAGTGTTATGTGCATGTTCTCGTCTTCCACAGGCTTAAGGGGGGCATTGGTTGCTAGGAGGGTGCGTTTGAGCTCGGATAGCCTTGACACGAGAAGGGGGTCCTCAATGTCGACCGCTATGAAGAGCCTGACCAAGGTCATCACGCTCCATGTACAGGCGCCACCGCGGGGGGCGGTGTCTGGCTGGGGGGCTGGAACCTCTCAACAGTGTAGTAAGACACGTCCCCGTGTTTGTCAACTATTGCCAGTATGAGTTCACGGGAGAGCCTCCGGGCGTATTCTATCCACTCTATTATCTCGTCCACCCTGAACTTGTAGGTCTCCTCCAGCACGATTACGAGGGCCCGGGGGGCGCCCGTCTTGTATAGGGTGAATGCGTTTGGGAGGGGGCCCAGCTTGAGGACCCGGCCCCTCTCCCTCAGGTCGTGGTAGACTGTGAACATGACCCAGCTGCGGGGCTCGTTGCGGGAGGCCTCTATTATCAGGCTTATCCAGTCTAGGGGGGCTCCGTCGGAGCCTATTATTTCTACACGGCTTTTCCTCTGGAGGTACGCGGCCTCGTAGATGTCTATCTTTTCCTCACCTTCAACGCATTCCAGGAATGGTTCTCCATTGTACACTAGCTTCTCGCACTGGGTGGTCGCCAACCTCAGCTCACCGCCGGGATGCAGTGATGTCTTGGTTATTGCACTAATTTTTAATCTTGCCAGTACTATGAATAATAATGGTGTTGACTCCTTGACGTGGTTGTGTTGAAAGGGGCGCCTATAACGCGTGGAGCCTGCTTCATTACACGCGTTTTTTAAGAGGATGAACTTGTTCTACGGGGACAACTCTCGTCGGGTGACATTATGGGCCCCGAGCCAGGCAAGAACGACCTGATAGAAATGATCGTCTCTGGAGGCCTCCTTGAAGACCTCCTCTCCTTCCTTAGGGAGAAGGGCTACGAGGTGGATAACCTGAAGAGCATATATGACCTAGACCCTTCACTGGTTAGGGAATACGCTCTGGCAAAGAACCTGTTAGAGGAGAGCGATCAAGTCGAGGAGCTCAGGGCTGGCGGCGACGTGGAAGAGAGGTTCGAGCCCCTGGAGGTGAGGCCTCGAACCCAGCCCCGCTAGACTCTGGGTGTTTGCCTCATAGGGGTGTTTTTTGCCCCCTACTTACTCGAACTGCCTCAGAATGACCGTTGCCAGGTGCTCTGGCTTGGTGTACCACTTGTCGTACTTGTAGTTCTTGCCCTCATAGCTGAGCTCCACGTAGTCTCCCCGGTCGGTTATTGTCATGACGATCTTCATGTCCTTGACCAGGCGGAGCGAGTTGCCCTTGGGGAGTATTTTGACGCCCTTCTGGTTCAACGGAGTATATATTTTCTCCTTAAGCTCATCTAGGTAGGCCATTTCGCACACCCGTAAACAGCTTTCCAGTGTGTAGGGTTTGAGCCTTTTCCGTTAAAAAATATATTTTTAATTGGTATCATTTTCTTTGAGAGCTTTCCACCAGTGTGGGCTTTCACAAGATTTTCTTTTATAACAACAAATATATATTTAAACCCGTCCTACATACATATTACACGTTACACGTTGTAACAAAACCCCAGGTGCAAACAAGTGACAAACACAACCCTCCTACTAGCCCTACTTCTCGTGATCATAGTCCTTGCCATAATAAAGAGCAAAACAAAGCCCGCCCGACCCAGAGCTCCGACGAGGACGACCACGCGGCGTGTTCCCCGGGGCTCCTCCTACAGGAGCTCCTCATACAGCAGCGGAGGTACTGGGATTTCGAGGGACTACTACGAAGAAAGACACTATGAGTATGAGAGAGAGGTGGTCAGGGAGGTTGAGAAAGAAGAAGAGGACAAAGACAAGGAGCTGGCAGGCAAGGCAGCTGCCATAGCAGGCGCAGCCGTTGCGGGAGCAGCCCTGGCTAAGGCAGCTGAGGCCTCTGATTCACAGGAGGGAGAAGGGGAGGAAGAAGAGGAAAAGGAGCCCAGTGAAGAGGAAGGGTCCCCGGAAGCCGAAGAGGAGGAAGAGGGGGACGAGGAAGAAGAGGAAGCCGAGGAGGAATACGAGGAGGAATAGCTGGCCGGGCTACCCCCGGGAGCCTCATAGTGTACTTGTCCCCTAGGTTCTGGAGACTCCCTTGAGGTCTCTTGAGTAGCCCGGCCCACAAGGTTTTTCAGCGAGCGGTTCCAGAGGAACGCGACGTATTCTAGGGTGCAGAGTCTTGACCCACGGAGCAGGGTATAGGGAGGAGCTGGTGTGCCCCAGGTGTGGTTACAGGACAAGGACGTTGCCCAGCCTCTGGAGGTGTCCCTCGTGCGGCTATCCCCTCCAGCTCACTAGTCTGAGGGAAGGGACCTCTAGGATCCAGGGACCTTTCTATAGGATGGGCGAAGGAGAGTCACCGCTCGTGGTCTTCAGGAAGGCGGGTTCAACAACCCTCGTATACTCGCTAGAGCACCTAAACCCCACGGGGAGCTTCAAGGACCTGGGGACCTCCGCTGTAGTAGGGGACATGGTGGCCAAGGGAGCACGGAGGGGTGTGGTCGACTCATCGGGGAACTCTGCCATCTCATTTTCCTACTACATGGCCTCCGCGGGACTAGAGGCGCATGTGGTGGTGCCCCGTGACGCTCCAAAGGGAAAACTGGGGCTTATCAGGGCCTCGGGAGCGCACGTGCACCTAGTTGATAGTCGTGAGGAGGCCTCCCGGGAGGCTGAGAGGCTCGCTACACGGGGTTACTATTATGCGGGCCACACCCTTAACCCTCATTTTATACGGGGCGTGGCCTCCCGGTTTAGGAGGGTTATTAGGGGACTGGACCCCTGCAGGGGGCTCACTCTGCTTGCTCCCCTGTCAAGTGGCACGCTGGTGCTGGGCGCCCAATATGCTGCCAGGAGCCTGGAGAACGAGTTATCATGCAGGCCCCGTGTGAGCATTTGGGGCATCCTCCCCTCGTGCAACCTTAGCACAGAGTACCAGGAGGGTGTGGAGAACATCATCCGCCTAGACCGGGGGGATGGGGGTTGCTCCATGCTAGACGCGCTGAGGATAGGTAGGCCGCCGCGTATGTATGAGGTTCTGGAGGCACTGCGGGGGGGAGGTCTGGTGGTGGTGGATGACAGCGTTGTTGAAAATGCGTGGCGTAGGGCACTGGGCATGGGGTTCATTGTGGAGCCATCCAGCAGCGTCGTTGTCGAGGCGGCTTCGAGGGCGGGGGAGTTTGGCTGGACCCGGGTACTGGCGGTGCTCACGGGATCGGGGCTGAAGTATGTGGATAGTCTGCCTGGAGCGGGGAGGGGTATTTAGTGGAGAATTGTATTGACGTATCGTTTTTATACGACTCGCCTATGTATAAACCGTGTATAGACACTGTATAGACGCTACGGGAGTGCGGCGCCTTGGGTAAAACAATTTTATCAACCCCACCAGATAATTCTATGATGTACAACAGGAACTGGATGAAAGACAAAAGTAGGAAAAATTTAATAGAGATGTGCTACCGATCTGCGGATTAGTAACCACTCATAAGTGTGGCCAGTCTAAAACAGTGTTGGAACCAAAGGCCACGGTCATACATCGCCGCCCCCCATAAATATCCCTGAGGGCGCCCTCATATATGATGGTCCAAGATGATTACAATGCAGACGCAGAAGAATATTGGAAATGGCGCAGAGGGGCCGGAGGATAGGAAGCCAGACTGGATTATACTTAACGAGCTCCTCCTCTACTTCTGGAAGGTCGAGATACTCGTCGGGGACCGCGAGTACGGGGCCGAGGAGGACATAGACCCCGTAACTGGGATGGTCTCCCTGGACCTGGAAGCCTACCTTCTCCCCGACGAGGTTAGTAGCTACATTGGAGAGATTCTAGCAGACCCCACCCGGAGGGGCGAGGACAACCCCCTCACAGTTCTACTGGAACAGGGGCTTATACAGAGGGAGGAGAAGGACAGGGTATTCACCTGCCCCGTTTGCAACTCTGCCAAGGTGAGGCCTCGGGGCTATTGCCCCAACTGTGGCTCGTTTAGGATTGTGCCCACGCGCCTTGTCCAGCACGTGATATGTGGATACACTGGACCGGAGGCCGAGTTCGAGACAGAGAAGGAGGGCGAGTACCGTTGCCCATCATGTGGAGCTCGGTTCAGTAACCCGGGCGACCAGCTAACGGTCTTCGGCTCGGTTTTCTACTGCGAGTCATGTGGGAGGGTTTTCAAAGACCCCCAGTACAGGTTCGTGTGCCTGAACAAGGACACAGTGCTCCACCCCAGCTACTACGAGTTCAACCCCCTGGACTCTTCTTACACCATCCTCTTCCGCTATAGGCTCTCGGACAAGGGAAGGGAGCTGGTCTCAAGCGGGAAGATAATAATTGACTCCATTGTAAGGTATGTGGAGGAAAAGATGGAGAACCTAAAAGTATACAGGGGCGATGACACCAAGAAGCTGGAATTCCTCCCCCGGGAGGTCAGGGCCCTCGGCTTCGACCTGGTGCTCGTCAACCCCGCCATACAGAAGGTCGTCGCCGTTGACTACACGGGCAGGGACGTGGTCCCCTACGTGATGAAGGCCACAGTACTCTCTGGTACCGGGCTTGACTACGTGCTTATTGTTAGCCCCACCCTCTCCTCAGAGAAGACTGGCTTCGGCATGATTGAGGAGCTGAGCGACAATGTCACGTTCATAGACCTCTCCCAGGAGTTCCTGGGCAGCATAGTGGAGAGAGTGCTTAGCCTGGTCAAGACCGTTAGGGAGCCCGTGGAGGCCCTTCCCGGCATTATAGAGGAGAGGGGGCGGGGAGAGGGTAAGTAGAGGTTCCCCGCCTTTTATAGGAGAGGGGGCAATAATTCTTACTGCCCCCGATGGGGCGGGGTTGTCATACTTGGCCAAGAAGAGCATAAGCATAAAGCTCCCCCTCGAGCTTGTGGAGATGATGGACGAGCTTGTAGCTATGGGCCGGTTCCCCAACCGGAGCGAGCTGGTGAGGGTCGCTGTGGAGGAGGTTATTAAGAAGGAGCTCTTCTTCCCCGGATTCGCTGTCCCGTCTAGGAGGCCCATCGAGGTCTAGGGCTTCTGCCACAGGTGGTTGAAATAAACCCGGCCTAGCTCGACGAAGTAGTAGTGGTCACTCCACAGCCCCTGCATGACCCCGCTGCTCTTGAGGATTATGAGAACCTCTTCTCCAATGACCCCGCTTCCGAACAGCTTGTCCACCACCTTGTACTCCGCCACCTCGTTTAGCCCCGTCTTCTTGAAGTCCCCGTAGACCTCCTGGGATACGAGCACCTTGACCCTCCTGCCAATCGCCGCCTTCTTCAGGTCCGAGACTATGGTTGGGTCGAGGAGCTCCCGGTAAGCGAGGGAGACATAGACCTCCCCCTCGCCCCGGGAGAGTATCCTCCTCACGAAGCTGGGTATCTTGCTCTGGTCTAGAAGCACTATCTTCAGGAGGGGCACGGGGGAGCGGGAGAGGCTCTCCAGGAGGGGCAGTATCTTCTCCTCCACCTCGCGTATCTGCTCGTTTATGGTCTTCTTGATCTCCTCCCACACCTCTGACACTGGGACAGCGTAGTACCTCGCAGGGCGGTCGCTAGTGCGGAATATCCACTTCCTTGAAAGGAGGCTGGAGAGGGACTCGTAGACCTTGGAGAGGGGGAGGCCCAGTATGTCGGATATCTCGTTGGCCGTGAGGCCCCCCGATGTGAGTATAAGAGCGTAGACGTCCAGCTCCCTCCGGCTTATGCCCAGAATCTTGATGAACCTATAAAGACCTGTTATCTCGCTCCCCAGGAAGTCCAGGACGCTCGAGACCTCGCCACTCAAGAGGATGCTACACCTCTATGAAGGGAGGGGCCTCCTCCAGGTCAACGACAGGTATCATGACCATGCCCGGCTTGTTGGAGCTAGAGTATTCGACGCTCTCCCCCATCTCGTCAACCTTGAACGCCACGTAGGGGGAGCTCCTACACCCCTCGTCCCCTCCGCATTCTATGTAGTAGAAGAGGGGCACGCCGTAGAGGGTATAGAAGTCCCTAAACACGGCTAGCATGCCTAGGAGGACCCGCCCCCGAGACTCGAACCTTATGAAGTAGGAGGGCTGGCCCATCGTGATGCTGGTTGCAGCGACCCTCGCCATGTCCCCCAAGTTCTTGACCCTCAGCGATAGGACCTTCTTGACCGACTGCCTCCGCCTCTCCCCTTCCATCGCGGAGCACCCTCGGCAAGCATCGGTGCTTGGCGTTGTAACACTATTTACTTTAGAGGGGACAATATAATTTTGACCAAGCAGTTCTGACCAAGCAGGTGACCCAACATGCCAGAAACGGGGGACGAAGTGGAGACCATGGACTACTATAGCGTGGAGGGCCTCGCCATGAATGATATGCTCGCGAGCGCCAAGCTCGAGAAGTGCCGAGACAAGCCCCCACGTTACAGGGTCGTCGCAGTTACCAAAGAGGGTAAAAAGGTGGCTACAAAATGCGATGAGGAGCAAATCGCGCGGAGGACCCTCATGGTCATATCCCTCTACATGAAGTGGAGCAAGGACGTGGTTAGTGAGGAGAAGGCCACGGGGGTGGCCAAGTGGTGACCACCCACGCTGGGTGTGATGAGTGGTATTACCGCTGAACCCCTCGGCGGGGGATGTTGAGCACCATGGCTGACCTCCAAGATGGAAGAGGTTTCTCCCTTGTAAAGACCCTCTACGAGTGGGTTAGGGAAGAGCACGCCCGCCACATGGAGGAGGAGAGGGACCCCAATGTCATCTACGTGACCGACCTCGTCTACTGTCCCCTCAAGAGGGGCTTCCGCCTGGAGTTCCCCGAGCTATCCTTCACGTTCAAGCCCATACACGTTACGGGAAGCCTCCTCCACCTGGGGCTAGCCTCTCTCCTCAAGGACCAGGGATTTGAGATTGAGAAGAGCCTGGAGAAGGTATTCGATGTGAGTGGGAGGCAGGTGAGGGTGAAGGGGAGGGTGGACGCCTACAGGCCCGACCTCATAATAGAGTTCAAGACAGGGAGACCCGGCCAGCAGCTGCCCCACGACCATCACGCTCTACAGCTCAGGGCCTACCTGGACCTGGCGGGCGTTGATGAGGGCCTGCTTGCTTATGTTACCCTTGACCGCATTGTCGAGTTCCGCGTGGGGAGGGAGGAGGGCCTGGTCGAGCGTCTTCTGGAACAACACCTTAACCGGACAAGGGCACCCCTCTGGGAGTGGGAGTGTCGTTCCTGTGCCTTCTCTGAATACTGTCCTCTCAGGAACTATTAGGAGGCTCAGCATTGGTGTCAGTCATCAGGATTCAGCAATACCAACCCTCATCATCGCCATTTTAGGAATCTGTGGCGGGAGTAAAATCTTTTAAAACCACTCTTCCTACTAGAAGCCTCATGGACGCTCACCTGGGAGGGAAGCGCTATGCCCATAGCGGACCCAGAGCTTGTAGCGATAGCTTCCAAACGCGTCTTGGATAAGATGGTATGCAGGAAATGCGGCGCCCTGAACCCCATGGGGGCAACTAAGTGCAGGCGCTGTGGAAGCAAGAACCTGAGGCCCAAGAAGAAGAAAATGGGCTTCAAGAAAGGCTGAGCCCTCTCTTCTCCACCCCGCAATAGAGCCTCGTTTGATGGAAACAATCCCCTGCACAAGGGGGTCTATTTCTCAGAGTATCCCCCTCTCGACCAGGATCCTCTCCATAGCAGGCCAGCTCTCACCGAACTCTCCCAAGAGTCTCCGAAGCACCCCCCTGTCATAGCGTAGCTTCCCCCTCCGGAGCCTCTCAGCCAGCTCGTCCGCATGCCTCTCCTCCACCAGTGCCGCCCTTGCCTTCAAGAGAATATTGTGCTCAAGCCCCAGGACCTTTACACTGACGCCGCCCAGCTTCTTCTCCTGGGCATCCTCCAGGAAGCTCGGGGGCATCTCAAACTCCATGAGGTTCTGGTAAAACTCCACGGGGACGCCCTCGGGGTGGACGAGCCGGGGCGTCCCCAGCCAGGTCTGCTCCACATCGTAGCCCTTCTCCACCGCAAAGGAACGGTACGTGTCCTCCTCGAAGAAGGGGTCAGGAGAGAGGGCAAAGAGGTCGATGTCCCCCTCAATATAACCCTTCTTGGCATAGAGGTCAAAGAAGGCCCCGCCGATTAGTATGAAGTCAAACCCCTGGTCTCTGAGGCTCCTCATGATCTCGGAGTAGAGCGTCACATCGATGCGGTTCAAGGAGGACACCCCTTAGAAGCTCCTTGGCCGTGTATGTGTGTAGGGTTAGGGTAATATAAGGTCTGCACTCCCCTGAAGAAGAGAGAGTAACGGGACCCGGAGAAGCCCGTGGAGCCGGGGGCGGGATTCGAACCCGCGGGAAAGCGGGTTTCCACGGGCGGTTTCCCAGGTTCTGCTATCTGCAGCCCGCCGCCTTAGACCGCTCGGCCACCCCGGCCCTCTGGCCCGTTATTTAAATCTCTTGGTGGGGGGAATTAAGCTTTCCCCGAGAGCTTTGTTGGGCTATGGCTGCTTCTCTTTCTCTGCATTGTTGTTCTTCTTTCGGTTCCTCCTTATGTCTTGGTATATCATGTTTATGAGCTCCTTGACGTTCTCCTGGGTTTTCTCGTCGCCGCTCGGCGCGGGCCTTAGTTCGACGAGTATGACCTTGTCCTCGTCGCCGTCGCCGCCCTTCCCGTATATGCTTATCTCCTCCAGTATGCCCTCCCGGGGGTCTATTATGAGGCTGGGTATCTCCCCTTGTAACTGGTCGTGGCTCTTGACGCCGCCGCCCACGGCTATTATGGGGACGTTGTTCTCTATGCTCCTGGACTCTAGGAGCTTCTTGACCCTGGGGTCCATGCTCTGCATTATACGTGGGAACGCCACGATAACCGTTGCCTTGGAAAGGAGGAGGCCGCGGGCTACCTCGGGGTAAGCTATGTCGTTCTCGCTTATTATGCCGAACTTCTCCTGCATCTCGTAGACGAAGAAGGACCTCCCCCTGCTTATCCCAAGGTGCTCGTCCCCGGGGTCTAGTATAATCTTCCTGTACTTGCCAACCACGAAGCCCCCGGGCGACACTACCACGCTTGTAAGGAAAATGCGGGGGCCGGCCCTCTCCATTATCGGGCCCGTTATTATGTGGACGCCGTTGTTCACAGCGATGTTGGTGAGCATGTTGCTCGTCGAGCCCATGGGTATGCGCTCCGCGTGGTTCTTCAAGATGTTCCTGGCCTGGGTGGGCGAGTAGAAGGAGAAGAAAGCACCGTAGTTGAACATTGAGGGCAAGATCACGACACGGGCCCCCTTGGCCTTGGCCTCCCGCGTCAGCCTCCGCATCCTGTCAATGTTGTGCTTCTTAGCACCCAGCCTGGTTACTGTGTGTATGAGGGCGATCTTCATGCTTTCACCGTAGCCCTGCCCAGCTTGGCCCTGTACTCATTAAGTGAGCCTAGAATCTCCTTATAAACTTCACCAAGAATACCAATGTAGTCCTCCCCGCCCTCACTAACCCGGTCCATCTTCTCCTCCAGCTGCCGGGTACGGTCCTCGCTTATGAGGCTCCTGAAGTTCTCATCGAGGAAAGAGTAGACCTCCTTCCCCAGCTTCGTGGGAACTAGCTTCCGGGCCCTCCGGGACTCTATCACGTACCTTCGGGTGAGCAGCTTCTCCATGATGGTCGCGTAGGTGCTGGGCCTCCCAATGCCCCTCTGCTTCATCTCCCTAATAACGTCCCCCTGAGTGTAGAGCTGGGTCCTGTAGACAGTTCTCTTATCAATACCAGCTATCTCGTACTCGCCTGGCTTCAGGGGCCTCCTCAGCTCGACGCTCCTGTACATTATCAGGAAGCCCTCTTCACGGACACCCACGTACCAGTCACGCTCAACGGGTTTGCTCCGGGGCAGGGAGATACGCAACCTATGGCGCACGAGCCGGGCCTTCCTCATCTGGGACGCGATGAACCTCCTGAAGATGAGGTCATATAGACGATAGTGGAGACGGGTGAGGGGCCGGGCGAGCTCGAGCTCCCCCTCGCCTATAAGCCTCTCCAGCATATCCGCGTCAATGGGCCGGGTGGGCCTTATAGCCTCGTGGGCACCCCCCTCGCCCCACCTCCGGGGCACAAAGTACTCGCCATACGCATCACCCATGAGGGTGCGGAGGTACTCTCTCGCAACCTGTATGCCCGTGTCCGAGACACGGGTGCTGTCAGTCCTGTGATAGGTTATAAGGCCGAGCTCGAACAGGTCCTGGGCGAGCCTCATTATCTGGCGGGC
>JALWDA010000128.1 GCA_027014955.1 Desulfurococcales archaeon
CGATAAGCTGGCTGTCTTGACCCCGTTGTCGGGCTGCTGGTCTATGAGCCTTATGAGGTCCTCTTTTTTCTGATTGTACTCCTTCTCCGACATGGGCAAGGGTGTTCCCCTTATCTGGGTTTCTCGCTGGGGAGGGATAAAGGTTTTGTATGACAACACTTACATAGGGGGGTTAACACACATATTGAGTATGGAATAGATCACAGTTTTGGAAGCGATGGAGGCGTTGATGTAATGGCTTCTCCCGCCGACATACTGGCGAACCTATCCTCTATCGGTATAATCATTATCATACTAGTAGTGCTCCTGTCCATGATGATTAAGATTGTTAGAGAGTACGAGAGGGCCGTAGTATTCAGGCTTGGCAGGCTGGTGGGCGCCAAGGGCCCCGGGCTATTCATAATCATACCCTTCATCGACACATTCGTGAGGGTGGACCTCAGGATAGTTGCGGTGGATGTGCCCGAGCAGAGGATTATAACCAAGGACAACGTGACCGTGGGCGTCGACGCCGTGGTGTACTACAAGGTGATAGACCCTGTTAAGGCTATAGTGAGTGTTGAGAACTACCACTTTGCCGTAATGATGCTCAGCCAGACCACGCTCAGAGACATAATCGGCCAGGTGGAGCTCGATGACCTCCTCACAAAGAGGGAAGAGATTAACAAGACCCTCCAGAAGATAATAGACGAGCTAACCGACCCCTGGGGCATTAAGGTCACCGCCGTGACCCTCAAGGAGGTGAAGCTCCCCGAGACCATGCTCAGGGCCATGGCGAAGCAGGCTGAGGCCGAGAGGTTCAGGAGAGCACGCATAATCGAGGCCGAGGGAGAGAGGCAGGCAGCTAGCATAATGGCTGAGGCGGCCGACTTCTACGAGAAGCACCCCATGGCAATGAGGCTGAGGGAGCTCCAGACCCTAATCGAGATAGCGAGGGAGAAGAAGATAACCATACTCGCCGACGAGATCTATGACAACTTCATCTACGACAACGCGCCATTCAAGAGCTTCATGAGCTTCCCCGACTGGAGAGACTATGTCCTCTACACCAACGGGTTCAGCAAAACAT
>JALWDA010000129.1:0-702 GCA_027014955.1 Desulfurococcales archaeon
AACCAGAGCCCCCCACCCAGCGACACGCCTAGAAACCACGCCCACGCAAACCACCCACCAACACACCCACGAATAATGGGGAAAATAACGCTATTAAACCCAAGCCACAAAAATAACCACCCGAGGGCAAAGCGGGGGTGCCCGAGCTAGGACAAAGGGGCGGGACTTAGGCTCCCGTGGCGAAGGCCTGCGTGGGTTCGAATCCCACCCCCCGCACCACCTCGGCTCCCATTGAACACGCTTCTCATGTTCACCTCCTGAGAGGGTAACGTGACGCAACCCGACCCCAATTATGGGGGATGGCAGGGTCGGGTTCTCCGCATGTTCTCTTAGGGCCTCCAAGTCTCCAGTTCTTAGCGTCTTTATCACCTGTTTCTCTCGGGCGAGTCACGTTTCTGGCGAGGGTTTTATACTATTGATATATACGTGGTATTCTGTCTATTGATATACAAAAAATATAAATAAATGTATAATGGACAATAGAGAAACCACATAGTATCCATTCTAGATTTATGTAAATTTTTTTGAATAATATTAACCATAAGAGGGAGGAGGACAACGATTGGGTAAAAGTGATAAAGAAAACAACCCCGAAACCCAAGTTCTCCTCCAACAACCCGGCCCCAGCCCGAAAAACCTGGCAGCAACTCTGGCTATCCTAGGCCTGGCAATACTTCTCCTTTCAACTACGACACCCGCTGC
>JALWDA010000129.1:712-10861 GCA_027014955.1 Desulfurococcales archaeon
CGAGCCCATAGTTATACACCCCAACGGCACGGTAACCCCCCAAGGCGCGCCGCTCACCACCAACGATGGCGTCAACTACTACCTAACCGACGACATCAACATACCAGCAGATGGCATAGGCATCATTGTGAACAAGAGCAACATAGTACTCATTGGAAACAATCACATGATAATAGGGCAAGGAGACTACCCCTACTCGGACAAAGGCATACAGGTAGAATCCTCGCTCGCCAACATCACAATACGGGAGTTTATATTCGAGAACATAAGCGGTCCTGGCTACTACAACGTGGGAGCGGTGTTCGTTAAGGGCAATACGAGCCAGATATGGATAGTGAACAACACCTTCCTATCCGGAAGTGTAGACATGTACTCGTTCAGGGGAATAGACGGGAAAATCTCCAATGTCACAATAGCTAACAACACATTTGAGAAAACACACAACATCCTAAAATCATACATATACATGCAGAGCAATTTCGAGAACATAACAATCGCTAACAATACCTTAAAGGATGCTTACATAAAAACCGTGCCATATCAGACAAGCGAGAACATAACTATTGAGAAAAACACTCTCACAGGAAAAGGCTACATATACACAGCATTGAGTGGGGGCTCGTCAGTCTACATAGTCAATAACACGCTTAAGGACATGGAGCCGGGGGGAGACCTCTACATAGTGATAAGCTCGCTGAACAACCAAAACGACAGAGTCTATGTTGTTAATAACACAATCATTAATACCACATTCTACTGCTCTATAAAAGTTGGGAGCAACGAAGGGAAGGTCTATCTAATAAACAATACAATTAGGGATGTAGACTGTGGTATGGCGATTCAGGGCAAGAACGTTAACATGCAAAACAATATTGTGGAGAACGCTAGAAAATGGGGCCTAATAATAGGAGGAAGCTCCATATCTTCCGACTTGGGCGACGTTCTTGCTACTCTAAACCTTACAGGCTACAACACCATCAATGGAAAACCTATTCTATATTACAATGGAGGGTCAAACATAGTTTTGGATGGCCCTAATGCTCATATAATCATACTGTTAAATGTTGACGGCTTCCAGTTAAAGAACGCCGTGTTCACAAGGTCGTATAGGCCAATAATAGGGTTCAACGTGAGCAACGGGCTATTTGATAATATTACGATAGATAACACCTACCAGGGCATAATACTCAACAATGCTAGTAGTACAATGTTAAAAAATATCCGTGTTGATGACATAGAATTGGCTGGAATAGTTGTTTACGATTATTCTCTCAACATGACGGTAGACAGTGTCTACATAAATAACAGCAAAGCGAGTGGAATGCAACTAGGTGGAGGTAATGTATGGGCTCCTAGGCACTATAATCTTACCGTTAGGAACAGCACCCTAGAAAACGGATACATCGGGATAAGATTTCTAAGTAACCTAGAGAACGTAACGTTAAGCGATAGCACGTTCAGGAACTTCACATCCGCGGCCACGACATTCGGGTTTGGTACCATATATGCTAGCACAACTAGCTTTGTGAGGATATATAACAACATCTTCATGGAGAGCAACATTGGGATAGATGCAGGCGCGATCACGGCAGATTGGATATATATTTATAACAACACCTTCAAAAACATCAGGTCCCCTGAGGGCTACCTCGCAGACCCTAAGTACTATTATAAGGGAATTGGCATAGTGGATTTGGACATATACGCGTTCAAATACGCGACCATTGAGAACAACACTTTCATAGACAGCGACCATGGCATAAAAACAGTAGGCCTCCTGGCAGGCTGGCCTGATTCAACGAGGGAGATAGATAACAACGTATTCCGTAACATAAATGGAACTGCGATTTTTATTACTGATGCCGAAGACCCGGGACTCAGCTACTATGGGATCATGTATTCAACAAACATAACTAACAACTACATGAATAGAGTAGGGAGTGGCATTGTATTTGAGAAGACCTACGTTGTCGGACTTACCAACTACATAGGCCGCGTGGTACTCTCTAACAACACTATAAACTCTAGCGGGCCGGGCATGGACTTCCTCGTGTCCGATTTCATACCTGTTGATAACATTGAAGGCATTGTTTTGGACAATAACAGGGTTGATAGCAAGAACGGCTTTGCCCTAAAGTTCAGATGGATCGCCGGGCTCATATATTATGGTAAGCTGAACATTACTTCCTCGAACGTGTTCAACGGGAGCCCGGCTCTCGTGGCAGCCAATGTCACTGATATAGTGGTTGATAGCCCCCGTAGCATCATATGGATCGCAAATGCCACCAATGTCTCCATCAAGGGCTGGAGTCTCGATGTAAAGACGGACCCCTTCATCTACATGGATACCGGCAGGGGAGCTGTTATTGAGGACCTCGCTATGAGGGCCAATATAACAACTGGTTACTCCAACTATGGTACTATACATTTGTTTAACGTTAATGATACCATCATCAGGAACCTGAGCATAGAGTTATTCAACCAAATAAACCTGGTCTCACTGATAGAATCGTCAAACGCGACCATCTACAACAGTACAATCACTGGAGTAGGTGACAGGTTCACGACCACAGGAATTTACATAGTGGATTCATCCTACAGGAGAGCATCAAACATAACGATTTACAACAACACCTTCGTAAACATCACGGATGGGATAGAAGCCGAATTAATAGATTCCCAGATACATAACAACGTGTTCGAGAACGTTACCAGTGCCATAACAGTCTATACAGGTAGCCAGCAAACAACTCAAACAAACATCACCAGCAACTACATAATAGCCACCAGCAGAGGCATATCAGTTTCAGGTTCAAGTTATGATAGTGTGCCCCTGCTTATCAAGGACAACTTCATATACGCTGGCCCCGGGGGAACAGCTCTGTACCTCCTCTCGTGGAGGGATAATACCAGCGTTGTTCACAACCTCCTCTCAGGGAGAACAGGCGCGTATATCTCCGCGACCAACATCACATTCCTGAACAACACATTCTACGCCATATACGAACAGGTCTATATAGCTTGGAGCAACGCAGACATTGACTTCAACGACACCCTGAGGGGCAACTATTGGAGAGACTACAGTGGTGCCGACGGCGATGGCGATGGTATTGGGGACACGCCCTACCTGGTCGACACTGTTGATTCCAGGGAGTACTATGACTACAAGCCCCTGGTTGTGGAGACCTTCGTGATTCCCGACTGGCTGAGGGACGCTGTGGAGGGCACTTCCTACGTCCCCGACATATCCGTGTCGCCTACCGCGCTTGACTTCGGCAATGTCAACCTAAGCGAGACAAAGAGACGCAACGTCACGGTGACCAACAATGGCAACAGGGTCCTAATAGTGACAGGCCTGCGGATAACGGGTGATTCGGGCCCCTTCTCGGCGACACCCTCCCCGCCCTTCGACGTGCTCCCCGGAGAAACCATTAACGTCACGGTGGCGTTCACCCCCAGCGACAACGTCACCTACACGGCAACCCTCGCGATAGAGTCCAACGACCCCGACACCCCCACGGTCAACATAGTCCTCACAGGAACCGGGGTAGGCGAGCCACAGGCTCCCGTGGATGACGTGGTCGAGGAGGGACAGCCCACCGAGGAGGAGCTCACCGAGGCCAAGATAGAGAAGATAAAGAAGACCCTAGAGGGCAAGAAGGCGGGCCTCGAAACCCTCGCGAAGACCCTCCCAGGAGAGGTCGAGCTGCCCCCCAACGCCACGTTGGATGACCTCAAGGACCTGGAGATAGACGCCCTTCTCCAAGACAAGCCCGCCACCCCCGAGACAAGCGAGCTTGACGTGAACGGCGACGGCGTTGTTAACATCCTTGACACACTGGAGACCATGAAACAATACGGAGTCTACCGCACGACCCCGCCCCAGATAGGCAAGGAAGCCGCCCAGAGGCTCCTCGAGGCCCTGCAGAGGCTCTACGGGCCAGAGCTAGAAGAGTACCCCACGGTTGAGGGCAAGCTCTGGCTGGTGGGCCTCGTTAAGAAGAACGAATAGAGCCTGATAAAACCCCTTTTTAAGCGCCCCCTCTGGGGGCCCGTTTCCTCATTCAGCCCCACCCGTGTTGGGCTGGCGGGGTCTCCCAGTATATGATGGCTGACCCGGGTTCTTGGGCTTGCCTAGGGTTTTTCCTGTATATGTGGCATTGTATGTGTTCTTGGTATACATAATGTATAAATAACTCTTTGATAAAACATTGGAAGCAATCCCTTTTCTCTTGAATAATTATGTAATTTAATTTGATTTTTTTGTTACATAACACAAGAGGTAGTGGTAAACGATGGGAAGGGTCAAAGGATATGGCGAGAGAGTTCCCTACTTGGGCAGTCTCCTCCCCCCGTCAAGACAGGAAGCGTCCTGGGCGAAGCCGGCAGTAGTGGCGCTCGTGGGGTTCTTCTGGGCTCTCCTCGCCCTCGCGGCGCACCCCGCTGCGGCGCTTTACAACGCCACCGAGCCCATAGTTATACACCCCAACGGCACGGTCACGCCCACGGGAGCCCCTCTGAGCACCAATGATGGGGTGCGCTATGTTCTAACAGATGACATCAGGGTGCCGGGCGACGGTGTAGGCATTCTGATAAACAAGAGCAACGTCGTCCTGGAGGGCAATGGCTACAAGATTCTGGGTGACGGGTACTATCCTCTGCCTAGGAGCGGCATCGAGGTGGGCTCCCTGCTCTCCAACATCGTGATCAGGGGCGTGGTTGTGGAGAACATTAGCCAGCCCCTCAGCGACTACTATGCGGGCATTGTCGTCAACGGGAGCACGAGCGGCGTCATCATTGAGGACAGCATTTTCATCAGGAGCAGCGTGGCCGTCTATTCCTACAACGGCGAGGCGGGCAAGATACAGAACGTTACCCTGCGGGGCAACGTGTTCAGGGGGCTGACCTACGCGCTTGAGTCCTACATCGCGCTGGGCGACAGCCTGGGGGACATAACGGTGAGTAACAACACTCTGGAGGACGCATACATCAGGGTCTTCACCAACACTAGGAGCGATGACATTGTGGTGGAGAACAACACGCTCCGCGGCAGGGGCTATATAGAGATATTCCTAGGCGGGGGCTCCACGGCCTATGTAGTGAACAACACGCTGCGTGACATGGAGTACCACTACATGAGGAACTTCATAGACGTCACCAGGCTCAGGGACGCAACGGACGTCGTCTACATAGCCAACAACACTATCACGAACACCAGCACCCACTACGCGATAAACGTGGGGGGAAGCGCGTGGGGCAGGGTCTATATTGTGAACAATACACTGACGGGCGTCGAGAAGGGGATAAGGATACAGGGCCTCCGCGTGCACCTGGAGAACAACACCGTGGAGAGTACGGGCTACTGGGGGCTTGAGATAAGCAGCGACCTGGTAAACCCCCTGGACCTCCGTGACATAATAGGGACCCTCACCTTTGCGGGGCAGAACACGGTGAACGGCGCCTCCGTGCTCTACTACCGGGACCAGGCCAACCTGGTGCTAGACGGCGTGAGAGCCCACATGGTGATACTCTGGAACGCCTCGGGCCTCACCCTAAGGAACATGGAGTTCACCAACACTTATAGCCCCATTGTAGCGTTTGACGTGTCCAACATGGTGGTCAGGAACATTAGCATAGACGTGGCCCATGGGGGGATGTACCTGAGGAACGCCAGCAACGTGTTCATTGAGGACACCGACATAACCAACCTGGTGGGCCCCCAGTCCTGGGGCATAAGGTTGTTCGACGAGTCGAGCCAGGTGACCATTAGAAACGTTAGGGTGGAAGCAAACAACGCGGAAGCAGGCGCCCTGGTCCTGGGAGGGGGCTCCGTGCAGAACCCGCTCCACAGAAACCTCGTGGTGGAGGACAACGTCCTTGAGAACGGGCGCACTGGTATTGAGCTGGGGCTGGGCATACATAACCTTACAATAAGTAACAACCTCTTCAGGAACTTCTCCGACGCCGGAATCGTGTCCCTCACGGGCTCCAAGGACCCCAACCTTATCAGCGTGGCGAATATCAGTGGCAACTTGTTTGCGGAAAGCAACATGGGCATACACATTCTCACCATGGACGCGGATGAGATATACATAAGGAACAACACCTTCCAACACATAGGCGATACAGGCGGATACTATGAAGCCATGCCCCCAGTGGACAGCAACGACGGCGTGGGCATCGTGGAGGAGGACATGGGGGGCACGGGCACGAGGGTGGCCGTGATAGAGAACAACACCTTCAAGGATAGCCTCCACGGGATAAAGACGGTGGGCCTCCTAACCACCCAGCCGGGCACCCTGGGGCTCATAGGTAGCAATACCTTCGAGAACCTGACGGGAACAGCTATCACGGTTGTGGACTCCTACGTGCCCGACGTGCGGGGGTATGTTGAGACCTATGAGCCCGGAGCTATAGTGGACAACACCATGGTGGACGTCAGTGTTGGGATACACGTTGAGAAAAGCTACACGGGCTCAGACTACATAAACCCCCTGACAATCCGCAACAACACCATAGAAGCCAACATCGTTGGGATATGGGTCTTCCTAGACCCCGACATCCCGGTCGAGAGCATTGAGGAGATTGTGTTGGACGAGAACAATGTAGACGTTCAGCGGGGCAACTTGGTGGTATTCGAAATCTCGCCCGAGCTTGTCTATAGGGAAAAGTTCATCGCGGAGCCCACAAACCAGTTCAACGGGCGGGCGCCCCTGGTAACAGCGAACGTCACGGGCCTGGTCATCGACGACTCCTACAGCATGGTATGGCTGGTCAACTCAAGCAATGTCGTGATACGGGGCTGGGACAGGGCAGTCAACTCGGTGCCCTTCATAGAGCTTGTGGACTCCGAGGACATCCTGATAGAGGACATGAGCCTCCACAGCGATATTGAGGACGCAATAGCGATTTCGCTCTTCAACGCGAATAACACCCTGATTAGGGACTCGGCATTCACGATAAGCGGGACCTTTGTAACCATCTACGCCGACCTGCTGAGGAACATCACCATCCGTAACAACACTTTCACCTACACGGGAACCATCGGTGACACCGACTTGTTCATCGATCCACCAGTGGCGGTGGGACTCGGGCAACCCTCTGGACAGGTCACGAAGGCCACCATAGTCAACAACACCTTCACGGGACTCCCCCTGGGTGTTTATGCTCAGGTCCTGGACGCGCACATAGCTAACAACACCTTCAATGGCGTGGAGTCAGCGATGGATGTTACCATATTCCCCGGCGCGGCTAGAGAGTCTGTCATAGAGAACAACACGATAAACGCGACAGGCTGGGGCATTATTCTCTCAGGGGCACCCGACGTCCACACGCTGGTCCGGGACAACTTCGTCTACAGCGGGCCGCAGGGGGAGGCGCTCACGCTTTACAAGGACAACACCACCGTGGTGCATAACCTGCTCTCCGGATACATGGGGGCATACATTACGGCGAGCAACGTCACCTTCGTGAACAACACCTTCTACGCCACCACCATCCAGGCCGAGATAGCTGACCCCCTGCTTGACATAGCCTTCAACGACACCCAGAGGGGCAACTATTGGAGAGACTACAGCGGCACCGACGCCGATGGCGACGGTATAGGGGACACCCCCCACCTCGTAAGCACGGTTGATACCACGGAGTTCTACGACCACCTGCCGCTGGTGGAGGAGACCTTCCCCATCCCCCCGTGGCTGAGGAGCATCGTAGAGGGCGCGGTCTACGAGCCGGAGATAGCGGTGAGCCCCACCGCCTTGGACTTCGGCGACGTAGGGGTGGGCGACACTAGGCGCCTCAGCATAACCGTCAGCAACACCGGTAACGCGACCCTCACCCTCACCGACGCCTACATAGACGGTGGAGGCGGGGCCTTCAAGCCCCAGTTCACCACCCCCATAGACATTGCCCCAGGCGATTCCAGGGACCTGGAGGTGTCCTTCACGCCCCCCAGCAACGAGACCTATACAGCGGCCCTCGTAATAGAGTCCAACGACCCCCAGAACCCCACAACCAGCGTGGCCCTAACAGGCACCGGCATAGAAGTCCAAGAGGAACCCACGGGGGATGTGACGCTCAACGCCACCGAGGTGCAGGAGGTGGTTATAGAGAAGCTAGTCAAGGCCATGGAGGGCAAGAAGGCAGGCATGGAGACCCTTGTCAAGGCGCTTCCCGAGGACGTGGAGCTGCCCCCCAACGCGACTCTGAGCGACCTCAAGAAAGTCCAGATAGACGCCCTGCTAAGAGAGAAGCCAGTGACCCCCGAGAACAGGGAGCACGACGTCAACGGGGATGGCGTCATCGACATCCTCGACACCATAGAGACCATGAGGAAACATGGCGTCTACCGCACCACACCCCCCGACATAGGAGGAGAGGCAGCCAAGGAGCTCCTCCAAGCCCTCCAGAAGCTATACGGACAGGAGCTTGAGGACTTCCCAACCGTGGAGGGCAAACTGTGGCTCATTGCCCTGGTCAAGAAAAGCGAGTAAGGCAGCCACACCACCCACACTTAGCCTTATTTGAAACCTTTTTCCCCTCCTCCTACCCCTGCAAACTGTCAGATTTGCAGGTCTTCTTAGAATCCTCATCACCCGGTGGTTACAGCAAGCCAGAGTTTTGGGTATAGGCACCCTTCTCCCTACAAAGGCGTAGACGCCACCGGGAAGTTTCCCTTCAGTGTAGTGGGCAAGATGATATATTCACCGCCCCGGTTATAGGATAGGTAGGGCTCAATCCCAAATACATGTACGACCCTGGCCCCCGGGACCCCCTGGGGCCGCGTGCACTGGGCATGGGGATGCTGGCACACTGGTGGGTGGGGGGACCTAGTTGGCTGTCGAGCAGGCCCGATGGTGGTTGAAATCGGCTCAGAGGGACTTGGAGCGGTCTAGGAGCAGCTTGGAGTGGAGGGATACTGCGGGGAGCGTGTTCTGGTCCCAGCAGGCTGCTGAGAAGGCCCTCAGGGCGCAACTCTTACAGGAGAAGGGCTGGTTCCCCAAGACCCACAATATTAGGAGGCTCCTTGAGGAGCTGGAGAGGCCCCTGGAGCTCTCGCCCGAGGAGAGGGAGAGGGCCTACGAGCTCACCCAGTACTACAGCCTCTCCCGCTGCCCCGACATAACCGAGGGCCCGCCTGAGGATGTGATAGGGAGGGAGACGGCCAGGAGGGCCCTGGAGGTGGCTGAGCGCGTTGTTAGAGCCGCGGCGAAGGCTATGGGAGAGGAGGCTTAGGGAGGCCCAGGACTGGGCCCGCTGGCTCGCGGGCGTGCTTCGGGAGCGTGGGGTATGGGTGGAGGAGATTCTATTGTTCGGGAGCTGGGCCCGGGGGGACTTCAGGCTCGACAGTGACCTGGACCTCATAGTAGTCTCCCCGGACTGGGAGGGGATGAGCTACACGGAGAGGCTCTCGCTCCTCTACAGGCTGTGGGACAAGCCCGTTGACGCCACCCTTGTGCCCCTGACGCGGGAGGAGCTGGAGAGGAGAAGGGAGCGCAGCATTGTCCTGAAGGATGCGAGCAGGTACTGGAGGAGGATATACCCCTGAAGACTTGATGTATGGGAGCGTAGGGGTTTTAATGGGCCGCCCCCATTTCCAATGGACAAGGCACTACACGTAACCCTGTCGACGCATCAGCTGTTCCAGGGGGTCTCCGTTGGGATGGGTTGAGGGTTTCGTGGAGGACCTGCCCACAGCGCTTCTCCTCGCGGTCTACGTGCTCGTGGTAGTCTTCGCTGGGAAGCCCCTCTACGACGCCCTCCTGAGGGCCACGGGGCGGGAGAACGTGGCGGTCTACTATGTGAGGAAGTACATACACGTGCTGGCGGGGGGCGTGGTAGCCCTCCTCGTGCCCCGTGTCTTCACCAGCCCCCTCACGCCCCTCTTCATGGGCTTCGCGCTGGGGGCCTTCCTCGTGGCCACGAGGCTCCACCGCCCCATGTACTGGTTCCAGACCCGGGACAACTTCTTCGAGGTCAACTTCACCATAGCGTGGGGGCTGAGCGTCTTCGTTCTCTGGGCCCTGACGGGGGACCCCTACACGGCGGTGGTCCCCGCGCTCTTCATAGCCTTCGGGGACGCCGTCACAGGCGTGGTCAGGAACGCCCTGTTCAGGAGGAGGACCAAGCACTGGGCGGGGAACCTAGCCA
>JALWDA010000130.1 GCA_027014955.1 Desulfurococcales archaeon
GGAATATTGAGCCAGGCAACGTTATTTTTGTTAGAATGTTATCGATGAATTCCGCGGTTTGCTTTCCTGGACGAATGCCTGGAATAAATCCGCCTTGTTTCTTCATATTTTCCGCAACGTCTTCAGGATTAAATGCAATCGCAGTGTAAAAATAAGTAAAGAAGATAATCATCAACGCGTAAATAAGCGAATATGTAAACGACGTATATTGGAAATAGCCTGCGACTGTTTGCATAAATTCGCTATCCGGGAAAAACGAAAGAACCGTGCTTGGAATAAACATAATAGCTTGCGCAAAGATAATCGGCATAACGCCCGCGGTATTAACGCGCAAAGGAATATATTGCGTTACACCGCCCATAACTTTTCTTCCGACAACGCGTTTTGCGTATTGAACCGGTATTCTTCTTGTTCCTTGCGTAACCAAAACAATAGCCGCAATAACAAAATACAAAAGAACCAAAATGACTATCTCAATAACGATATTGCGTTGTCCGGCGGAAAGCAATCTGAATTCGTCAAGTAACGCGTAAGGCAATCGGTCTATAATTCCAACCGTAATAATTAACGAAATACCGTTGCCAATTCCTTTGTCCGTAATTTGTTCGCCAAGCCACATAATAAATACGGTTCCGGCGACAAGATATAAAATCGTTGAGAATGTCCAGAAAAATCCTTGAACTTCAACAGGAATGATAGGAAGCCCGTTAAAATTAATATTTTTCAAGTGAATAGTAACGCCCCAGGCTTGGAACGCGGAAATAATAACGGTTCCGTATCTTGTCCATTGAGTAATCTTTTTTCTGCCTTCTTCGCCTTCTCTTTGCAATTTTTGAATGGAAGGAACAACGGCTCCCAACAATTGCAAAATAATCGACGAACTGATGTAAGGCATAATACCGAGAGCAAAAATAGCCGCGTTGGAAAATGCGCCGCCTACAAATAAATCGTACAATCCGAATAAATTGTCGGATGTTTTATTCGCCATTGCTTGAGTTAAAATATTATGATCGATTCCAGGCAACGTAACGTGCGCGCCAATCCGGACAACAACAAGCAATGCG
>JALWDA010000131.1 GCA_027014955.1 Desulfurococcales archaeon
TTATCCCCGTGACCCCGACGACGTGGTTACCCCCGCTCCTCTCAATGAGCAGCCTTAGCAGCACCCCCGCCTCGGGGCTAGGGGTCTCTAGGACGCTCAGAAGCTTCCCCGCCAGGGCCCTGCTCCCGCCCCGGGCCCTCTCTATAAGGCCCAGGAGGCGCTCCTCCAGTCCTCCCGTGTCACCGCTATATCCTCCTTGCACCCTGCCTCTCCTCTGCCAGGCGGCGCATCTTCTCCACGATTACCTGGAGGGGCGTGCCGGGCAGGAAGACCTCCCTCACCCCCATTTCCTTTAAACGGGGAACGTCGGGGAGGGGGATGGTGCCCCCCACCGTGACTGGTATGTCCTCCCCCAGCTCGCGGAGCAGCGCCATCAGCCTCGAAACGTGGTGTATGTGGGCCCCGCTTAAAATGCTGATGCCAATAACGTCCACGTCCTCCTGGAGCGCCGCCTCCACGACCTGCTCGGGGGTCTGCCTTATCCCCGTGTAGACCACGTCGAACCCCGCGTCCCTGAGGGCCCTCGCGACCACCTTGGCCCCCCGGTCGTGGCCGTCGAGGCCCAGCTTGGCCACGAGGACCTTGGGGGTCTTCGGGGGTCTTCCCCGGGGCTCAGATGATTGGAGGCTCAACCCACTCACCATATACCTCCTTCAGGGCGTTTGTTATCTCCCCGAGGGTCGCGTAGGCCTTCACGGCCTCGAGTATGTAGGGCATGAGGTTCTCGCCCCTACGCGCCGCCTCCCGGAGCTCGCGGAGCCTCCTCTCCACAAGTGCGTTGTCCCTCTCGCTCCTGAGCCTGCGGAGTCTCTCCACCTGGCGCCTCTCGGCCTCCTCCTGGTCTATCTCGAGGAGGGGCACGTTGCGGAGCTCCTCGTCCTCCTCCTCGACGAAGATGTTAACCCCCACTATGTGCCTCCTCCCCTCCTCCACCTCCCTCTGGAACCGGTAGCTGGCGTCGCTTATCTCCTTCTGGGGGAAGCCCTTCTTCACCGCCTCGGTCATGCCCCCCATGGCCTCTATCCTATCAATGTACCTCCCGGCCTCCTCCTCCATCTTGTC
>JALWDA010000132.1 GCA_027014955.1 Desulfurococcales archaeon
GAGTGACACAATTGTCGAATTCGTGGTGGTCGAGAACCTGGCCAGCATAGGACACCTGCTCTTCGCCCTGGCCCTGAGCCTATTGGGGTGCGCGGCCCGGGTCTTCTGGGCCTACGCTCTCTACCAGTTCTACACCACCGCCGCCAAAACCCTGGCCTTCCCCGAGCACACGCTTGGGGACTGGATCTGGGACTTCGCGGGGGACACCATGGAGTTCCTCATCGGGATGGGCCTAGCCCACGCCCTGGGCCTCTACGGCAGGCTCCGGCCCTCAGGCCGGGTTGAGAAGGCGTGCTCCCCGAGGGGCATAGCGGTGGGCTTGTCAATCCTCACCCTGGTCTGGCTCGTGTTCTTCCTCAGGGCCCTCGGGGGCGCCTGAGGCCCCAGCCCCCAGGTAAAGCATGTGGTCGACATCATGGCTAACCGTGGAGCCCTCCTCCAGCCAACGCTCTATAACCTCCCCCAGGCCCCCGCCTATCCTCTTCCGGTTCTCCTCCATTAGCCTCACGCGCTCCTCTATCAGCCTCTCCAGGACCCTCCCGGGCTCCTCGCCCTGGCTTCGGCTTAGCTCCTCCAAGTACCTGGCGTGCCGGGGCCCGAGCCTTACTGTCCGCTCCTCTCCCCCGTCCATGCCCCGCCACCTTCGGTGGGACTCGGGTGGGATAAATAAACCTACCCCACTGGGCCCTTCAAAACCTTTTCGCACCAGACGTGCCGAGGAGAAGCCTCTTGGCACCGCACCCGGTCCTGAAGAGTTCCCTCGCATCAAGGCCGCGGAGCACGGCCTCCTCGCAGGCGGCTGGGTTAACCACCC
This sequence comes from Desulfurococcales archaeon, assembly GCA_027014955.1. GTDB lineage: Archaea > Thermoproteota > Thermoprotei_A > Sulfolobales > Fervidicoccaceae > JALTXS01. The sequence continues at coordinate 815 of JALWDA010000132.1, forward strand.
TCGTGTACCCCAGTGCGTCGAAGAACCGTAGTAGAAAACCTGACGCAGGGGTGCTGGGCCCCACCATCACCCGGGCCCCCCGGGAGCGCGCCAGCAGAGGGGCGATGTAACGTAGGGTCCTGTTGGCCAGGGTCGCCCCCGTCACGATGACCAGGCCCGCATCCCCCACAAGCGAGTCCAGGGCCCACCAGGGATGGACCTCAACACCCGGTGCGCCGAGTTCCCTCACCCAGGCCATCTC
>JALWDA010000133.1 GCA_027014955.1 Desulfurococcales archaeon
GACGAGCCACTCCTCGTCCACCGAGTAGCGGTGGATGCCCCCGCCCACCAGGTCGTAGACGCCTCCCCTGAGCATGGAGTCGAGGCTGAGGGTCACCATGCCCTGTAGGCGCGAGGCTATGTCGGGGTCGGGTTCGAGGCACTTCTCCCGGGTGAGGAAAACGAGGGCGTGGAACAGGGGGAACTTGGGCCTGTAGCCGAAGCCCCCGTTTACGCGGTCGTGGGTGCGCTCCAGCTCTCTCCTCACGGTCTTGAGGAAGGTCTTCTCCAGGGGGTGCTGGGAGGCGGGGGGCGGGGTGAACAGCCTGTCGAGGTACTCCTGGGCCTTGTCCGCGACCTGTGCGAACTGCTGGGGGTTGCTCCTCCAGGCGTTCTCCAGGCTTAGGGCGAGCTGGAGGAGCTGGTCCCGGTTGGCGTAGGTGAAGGTGTAGAAGGGGCGGCCGTCGGGGAGGGCGAAGACGTTGAGGGGCCAGCCGCATCCCCTGCCCGCGACCTGGCAGTAGTACATGTAGTACTGGTCCACGTCCGGCCGCTCCTCGCGGTCCACCTTTACGTTGATGAAGACCCTGTTGAGCACCTCAGCAACATGGGGGTCTCGGAAGACCTCCCTCTCCATCACGTGGCACCAGTGGCAGGAGGAGTAGCCTATTGATATGAAGAGGGGCTTGCCCTTCTCCCGGGCCTCGCGGAGGGCCTCGGGGCCCCAGGGCCTCCAGTCCACGGGGTTGCAGGCGTGCTGCCTGAGGTAGGGGCTCCTCTCCCCCGCTAGCCGGTTGGGTTTCTCGCACTCCAGTTCTCCAGCCATCGCGTTACCACCGTTTCTTGGCCTGGGAATTGTTTGTCGTTGGAGGGTTTTGGGGGTTGCGGATGTACCTTGTTTGTTGCTTTATTAGCGATAAATACGCAAAATATTAAAATTCTGAACATTAACGTTAGTAGGCGGTGAGTATATATGACGGGTGCCCGCCTTTGCCTCGCCTGAAATCCTCAGTACAATACTCCCCGTCGCCCAAAGCATAGTCCACCTCGTGGGCAACACGCCCCTTCTCCGCCTCAAGCACATTGAGAGAGATTTTTCCCTGGACTCCCCCCTCTACGCCAAGCTAGAGCTCATGAACCCCGGGGGAAGTGTGAAGGACCGCATAGGGTACTATATGCTTCAGGACGCCCTAGATAGGGGCCTCATAGAAGAGAAAACCGTCATAGTTGAGCCGACCTCCGGCAACACTGGCATCGGGCTGGTGCTAGCGGCCAAGGACCTGGGCAACCCCGTGGTCCTAGTAATGCCCGACAAGATGAGCAGGGAGAAGGAGACCCTGCTCCGGGCCCTGGGGGCCCACGTTGTGAGGACCCCCACCGCAGTCCACCCCCAGTCTCCTCTTTCGTATTATAGCGTGACCAATGCCATCGCAATACGACTGTGGAGCCTCAAAAGCAGGCCCACACCCGAGAGCCTGGCCCGCATACTGGGGGAAATAGACCAGCTTGTCAAGAAGCGGGACGAAAAGACGCTGTCCAAGATACTCTCGCGAAGGACAGCGCCCAACCGGAACGCCTGGATACCCAACCAGTACTACAACCCCGCCAACCCCCGGGCGCATGAGGAGACCACGGGGCCCGAGATATGGCAGCAGACAGGGGGGCGAATCGACATACTGGTCGCCGGAATGGGCACCGGAGGCACCATTACTGGGGTGGCACGCTTCCTCAAGAAAAAGAAACCCGGCGTGAGAATAGTTGGTGTCGACCCCCTGGGCAGTACCTACTACTACCTCAAGAGGGGCATGAGCCTTGAGGAAGCTGTGGCTAGGACGCATCCCTATCAAATAGAGGGTATTGGAGAGGACATCCTCCCCTCAACCATAGACCTTGACCTGGTAGACGAGATAGTGAGGGTCGGAGACCAGCAGGCCTTCAGCATGGCCCGCTACCTGGCAAGGAGGGAGGGGATACTGGCGGGAAGCTCCTCGGGAGCCGCCGTCTACGCCGCCGTCAAGTACCTGCGTGAGAACAGGGTGAGGTCGAAGACAACGGTCGTCGTACTACCTGACACGGGGAGGAACTATCTCAGCAAGTTCTACAGTGACGAGTGGATGCAGAGGAACGGTTACAGTACACGGGACGAGGAGGTCCTGGGGGAGCTGGGCCTTGGCAGGTGACCGTACCCGGGCCATACACGTGGGGGAGGAGCCCCACCGCCACCCCCACGGCGACGTGGTTGCGCCCCTCCACATGGCGACGACCTTCGCCAAGGAAAGCCTAGGAGAGGTCGAGCAGGGGTACGTGTATGCGCGGACACGCAACCCGACACGAGACGCCCTTGAGGAGAAGCTGGCAGCGCTAGAGGGGGCAAGGTTCGCCACAGCCTACTCCTCGGGCATGGCAGCCATAGCCACGCTCCTGCTCGCGTTGCTCAAGAAGGGCGACACGATTGTCGCGGGGGACGACCTCTACGGGGGGACGAGGAGGCTTTTCACCCACGTCATGGCGAAGTTCGGCGTCAGGGTCGTCTACGTTGACACGACCAGTGCCCACGTCCTCGCGGAGGCCCTGGAGGAGCACCGCCCCCGCATATTGTGGGTCGAGACCCCCAGCAACCCCCTGTTGAAGATAACTGACCTGAGGGAGGCCTCCCGGCTCGCGCACGAGGTCGGCGCGCTACTGGTGGTTGACAACACGTTTGCCACCCCCGTTTTCCAGAAGCCTCTTGAGCTGGGCGCCGACATAGTTGTCCACAGCCTCACCAAGTACATAGCGGGGCACTCCGACGTGCTGGGAGGAGCGCTCATCACCAATGACCCCAAGCTGCACGACATGCTAGCCTTCCACCAGAACGCGGTGGGCGCTGTTCTGGGCGCCCCTGACGCATGGCTGGTTCTCCGTGGGGCCAAAACCCTCCCCCTGAGGATGAGGGTCCACGAGGAGAACGCCCGGGCAGTTGCAGAGCTGCTCCAGGACAGCGCTAAGGTTAAGAGGGTCTACTACCCGGGCCTACCCGACCACCCGGGCCACGTGGTGGCACGTAGGCAGATGAGGGGGTACGGGGGCATGGTCTCGGCGGACCTGGGCGAAGCGGGGAGGGCTGCCAGGCTCGTGGAGTGCCTCAGGCTCTTCCACTTGGCGGAGAGCCTGGGTGGCGTGGAGTCGCTGGTGGAGATACCGGCTCTGATGACCCACGCAAGCGTGCCCCCCGAGGAGAGGCGGCGGCTGGGTATTGGAGAGGGGCTGGTGAGGTTCTCGGTGGGCCTGGAAGATACCGATGACCTTGTCGAGGACCTCACGAGGTGCCTCGAGCAGTTGTGACCCTGTTAGACAAGTTCCGCTGCGAGGAGGATAAGGGTGGTCGTGAGGGCTATGAGGATGTTGTCGTCGACCGGGGGGAACTCGTACCTCTCAACC